>CAZMEH010000882.1:0-3955 GCA_964564885.1 uncultured Saprospiraceae bacterium
CTATACATTCTTAAAAGATCGAGATAAAGATACGTTTACTAAACTTTAAAAGTTTAGTAAACGTGGTTATGATTCTAAATGTATAGTAGTATGAGTATAAATCTTAAAGTACAAACGGGCATCTTGTCCGTTTATATTTTTATTTTTTTGAAAATTAGTATTTTTATACTAATTTTAGTTTTAGAAATAACAATCAATTAATTAAAGTCAAAGATGAGTAAACTACTACTATTTAGGCACGCCCAAGCCTCGTTTATGAAAGCTAATTATGATCAACTTTCGGAGTTAGGTTATAAACAATCTAGCGTACTCGGCGAGCACTTGGTAAACGAAGGTGTCAAATTCGATAAAATCTATGTTGGCCCACTTAAACGCCATTTACAAACCTTTGAAGAAGTCCGAATTGCTTATCAAAATAAAGGTATTGAATTGCCAAAACCAATTATTCTTCAAGAATTGATTGAGCATCGTGCGCCTCAAATTCTTAGAAAAATATATGATGAGCTTATCCAAAAACATGAAATTTTAAAGAAATGGCATGACTTAGGCGAAGCAGATCCAAAATTACACAAGAAGTATCATTTAAAAATATTTAACCACTTTGTTAAACTTTGGGCAACGAATCGTATGATTGTTGCGCATCCTCAGGAATTAGAAAACTGGTTTACTTTTCGTATAAATGTTCTTAAAGCCTTACAACAGATTCTTGCTGAAAACGGTCAAGGTGTCACCGTTGGCGCATTTACTTCTGGCGGAACAATTTCAGCAGCAACTGGGCATATTTTGGAAATGACAAATGAAGAACGCATTATCGAACTTAACGGCTGCGTAAAAAATACTTCTATTTCAGAATGTTATTTTTCGGATGGTCATTTGACGCTTAGTGCATTCAATACCGTTCCACACTTAACTGATAAAGATTTAATTACTTATATATAAATGAATAGACAGTTGACAATGGACAATTTGCGAATGAACTTGTTCAATAAGAGCGTTGTCAATTATCCATTGTCAATTTAAAAAAATATAACGTTTATGGCGGATTTACAAACATTTCGACAAGAAACTAGAACATGGTTGGAGGAAAATTGTCCTGCAAGTATGCAAGTCACGGCGACTTTTGACCAAACTTTCATGGGCGGTAAAAAACCTGTATACAAAAGCGAAGACCAAAAACTTTGGTTTGAGCGAATGAGAGATAAGGGCTGGACTGCTCCGATGTGGCCAACAGAATACGGCGGTGGCGGCTTAAATAAAGATGAAGGCAAGGTTTTAAAGAAGGAAATGGCAAAGTTAAATTGTCGTGTTCCGCTTTGGAGTTTTGGTTTGGCAATGCTTGGGCCAGCACTTTTGAAATTTGGCGATGAAGAGCAAAAAGCAAAATATTTAACAGAAATAACTCGTGGTGAAGTCTGGTGGTGTCAAGGTTATAGTGAACCTGGTGCTGGTAGTGATTTGGCGGGACTTCAAACTAAAGCGGTCGATAATGGCGATCATTTCTTAGTAAGCGGTCAGAAGGTTTGGACTTCTTATGCCGATAAAGCGGATATGATTTTCTGTTTGGTTCGTACAAATACCGAAGTGCCAAAGCATCACGGCATTAGCTTTATGTTGATTGACATGAAGGAAAAAGGAATTAGCACTAGTTTAATTCAGTTGATTAGTGGTAAATCAGCCTTTTGCGAAACGTTTTTTGATAACGTTAAAGCACCAAAGACAAACCTTGTTGGTACGTTGAATGGTGGTTGGTCTATTGCTAAATACTTGTTAACGCACGAGCGTTCAATGATTGGCACTTTACCTCCTTTGCCAAAATCATTGAAAGATACAGCAATTGATGAAATTGGTTTAGAAAACGGAAAATTGGCAGACTCTGTTCTTAGAACGGGTATTGCGCAATGGTTAATCGATTCGGCTGCTTTCAATTTGACTATGGAACGTGCGGTTGATGAAGCTAAAGCGGGTTCTCCTCCAGGTGCGAAATCTTCTTTTTATAAATATTATGGTTCAGAGTTGAATAAAACTCGTTATGAGTTATTGTTAGCTGCTGGCGGTTATGATACGCTTAATTGGGGCGTAGAATATGACGATGGGCGTTTGGCTCGTGATATGTGTCGCACAAAAGCAAACTCTATCGAAGGTGGTACTTCGGAAGTACAATTGAATATTATTTCAAAACGTATCATCGGACTACCGTCGAAATAATTAGGAATTAAAAATTACGAATTAGGAATTAATTTATCTAGTGATAAATAACTGATTTATAATACCGATAATTATCGGTATCAAAACTTGGGAAATCTAATTTTTAAGTTCCTGTTGTTTGTTTGTCATATTTCAAAAAAATCACTGGCAACAAATAACCAATAACAATTAACAAAAATGGCTTTAATAATAAATGAGGAGCAGGAAATGCTCAAACAATCAGCTAAGGATTTTCTTAAAGAACGTTCTCCAGTTGAGGCATTGCGCAAATTGCGTGATACAAATGACGCAAATGGCTACGACAAAGCACTTTGGCAAGAAATGGCTGAAATGGGTTGGGCTTGTCTAACGATTGATGAAGAACATGGCGGATTGGGTTTTGGCTATGTTGGTTTGGGTCAAGTTTTGGAAGAAACGGGTCGTTTGCTTGTCGCTTCTCCAATGATTTCTACGGTTCTTTTAGGAACTACGGCAATCAATATTGGTGGTAGCGCAGCTCAAAAATCGGCTTTACTTCCTGAAATTGCAGAAGGAAAATTATTACTTTCTTTAGCAACGGAAGAGTATAATGCGCATCGTCCATATACTGTGAATACTAGTGCTGCAATGAATGATGGCGGTTTTAGTATTAGCGGAAAAAAGAAATTTGTTCTTGATGGACATGTGGCAAATACGTTTATCGTTTCTGCAAATACTGCAAATGGTTTAACCTTGTTCCTAGTTCCTGCGGACGCTGATGGTGTTCGTATTGAACGTCATATCATGATGGATAGCAGAAATTCTGCAACGGTTACTTTTGACAATGTTCAAATATCTAATGAAGCGATGCTTGGCGCAAATGGCGAAGGTAAAGCAGTACTTGAAAAGACTTTAGACATTGGTCGAATTGGTCTTTGTGCGGAAATGCTTGGTTTGATTTTGGAAGCCTACGAACGTACGATGGCTTACTTGAAAGAACGTAAGCAGTTTGGTTTGACTATTGGTAGTTTCCAAGGTTTGCAACATCGTGCGGCTCAAATGTTCTGCGAAGTTGAACTTTGTAAATCTTTGGTTTTGAATGGTTTACAAGCTATCGACGAAGGTAAGGATTTACAGACTATTGCTAGTATGGCAAAAGCTAAAGTTGGGCAAGTTGCGCAATTGGTTTCTAATGAAGGGATTCAAATGTACGGTGGTATCGGTATGACTGACGAGGAAGAAATCGGTTGGTACATGAAACGTGCAAGAGTTGCGCAACAATCACTTGGTGGTGAAAGTTATCACATCAATCGTTTTGCAAAGCTTAGCGGATTTTAGAGAGAAGTCAGAGATCAGACCGCTTCGCTGAGAGACCATTCACTTCGTTCTTTGTCAGAAGTCAGACGGAAAGTTAGCGTGAAAATATTCTATAAAGAAACTAAGACAAGTTAGGTGTCAAATACCTAAATTTATCTCAAGTTTACAAAAGCAAATACACTAACCTTAGCTCTGACTTCTGACAAAGAACGAAGTGAATGGTCTCTCAGCGAAGCGGTCTCTCTTCTCATTTCAAATATTGATACATTTTGTCTGCGTACATTTGATGCGCTTTGGCGTTTGGGTGCGAATCGTATGGCAAATTTGATAATGTTGGTTTTGTATAATCTACGAATAAATCTACTGTTGCTATTCCTTTCTCTTTACAAAAAGTAGTTACTCTCTCTGTTTGCCCGTCCTTTGTAATCGTTGCAACTATCAAATGAATTCCGTTCGGCTTGCAAATATTTTTATT
>CAZMEH010000883.1:0-4567 GCA_964564885.1 uncultured Saprospiraceae bacterium
GTCAACCGCATAGCCGTATAGTTAAGGAAAATGGCTGTTTTTAGCTTAAAAAATGCTAAAATGCTGCTCACAGCGTGCGATGGGTTAAAATCGTCCCGAGCACTCGAATTAGCGTCAAGGAGATACATATTTTATTGATAATCAATATTTTGTGGTTTTTATAATGTTTAGTTTTTTGCAGTAACCCAGAATATATATTCTGGGTTACTGCAAAAAATCAAGAAACTAGCCTTTGCAAAAAATTTGGATTGACAATAGTACTGATTTTCAATACTTTACAACCTCCTTGACGCCAATCCGATAGCTATCGGGATAGAGGACAATGAAGCCCTTTATTATTTTGTATAAAAGTACAAAAAACTAATTTTAATTCAATTTCAGCAAATCGGCTATTTTCATTCGTAATTCGTAATCAAACAAGCTCGCTATCCAACTTCACACTAAAACGCTCACTCATCGCATTTTCAAGCAATTCTGCCAAATTATCTCGGGTTACTTCACGATTAATCTTATACGCCGTATCTTTCAAATGATTCTCCGTGTACGTTCTACGAGCCTTTTGACGCTCAAAATAACGCTTACGATGAATCTCTATTGGTGTAACGGTATCCTTGATGGATTTGAAACAACGCACTTGAAAAACATCAAATTTATTGCCCGAAGCCTTCCATTTATGAAATCCTTCTTCCTCTGAAAAGAACAAATACGGACAACGACCAAATATATCAATCTCCATTCCAACCATAATATCACCAGACTTTGGCGGCTTGAATGAACTATCAATATCGTAAATATCAAAATTCCTTGAAATATATTTTCGTCGTGGCTTTTTTACTTTTGTAAACATGCCAAGAAGACCTACACTTTCATCAAAATTTTCTTCTTTTACTTCGATTTCTTCATTATAATATTCTTCCCTAAACCAAAGCGTAGAAGCCGCAGGAATATAGTTTTGCGCTTCAAATATCTTGAAATACAACTTCGCTACTCTTTCTAAATTTTTACCATAAATACCCATTCTGCAATTATCCGATTGCGGATGAATGCGAGTAAACAACTCTACTTTCAAGTCAAAATACAACTGTTCCCAAGACTTAATTTGGTCAAGAACATTTGTATTATATGGTTTTAAATTCATGCAAACCAAAGCCAGTTCTTCTTCGTAAGCTTCAATTATTTCAGCCATTTTCTCCACTCGGTCCTTTGTCGCTAAGTAGTAAGTATATTTATTTGATTGTTTTTTATTTTTCCAAAACTTGTCCTTATTACGTTTCAAGCGAGTTTCTAGCATATTCAATTCACTCGTCAATTGAACATAAAAACTACCTTCTTGCAATTGCTTAATGCTTCTGCGCAATGTACCAGAATGGTCTGCAAACTCATTTCGAGTCAATTCTTCTAGCAACAAATCAAATTTCAACGGATCTGTTTCAATGTCAAAAATAATTTTATTTCCGTCCAATTTCACATGAACAACCAGTTGCTCATCATAAGCAAACGTATTCAATTGTGCCGCTAATGGAATCACCATTTCTTCCCGAATCGCTCTTTGCAATTGTCTAGCACCATATTTCGGATCATAACCTTTACGACCTAAAAAGGCATAAACTTCATCCGCAATGTAAAAATCCATATTGCGATAAGCAATACCTTCTCGCTTTTTGAGCAAGTCAATTTCTCGATCCGTCACCTTTCTAACCACATCAGCGGTCAGCGGCTCAAACGGAATCACTTGGTCAATACGATTAAATAATTCTGGTCTAAAATGCTTTTTAACTTCGCTATCAAAATGCGTTACAATCTCTTCAAGATTTGCATTATTATTCCAACCTACTCGACCTGTTTGCAAATTTGCTGCGCCAATATTAGAAGTCATAATAATAATCGTACTACAAAAATTGACCAAACGACCTGCGCTATCGGTCAATCGACCTTCGCCCAACATTTGCAATAACAAATCATAAAAGATAGGATGCGCTTTCTCGATTTCATCAAAAAGAATTACAGAAAAAGGCGTCTGACGAACAGCAGAAGTTAATAAACCATCTTTAAAATAAGACTCGCCAGTGAGTTTCATCACCGTGTACGGATTTGAATATTCACTCATATCGAAGCGAATCATTCGTTCACGGTCACCAAACATAAAATCAGCCAAAACCTTTGCCATCTCCGTTTTACCGACACCTGTTGGGCCAACAAAAAGGAACGAAGCAATCGGTTTTCCTTCCCTTGTCAATGCCGTTTTGACAGATGCCAAAAGGTCAACAACCGAGTCAACCGCTTTAGCTTGACCAAAAATATTTTTCTCAAAATGAGATTTAATAGAAGTTAAATTCATTGGAATATCAGGATCAACCATATAGGTCGGCATCCCTGCTTCTTCACAAAATTCTTTATATATCAGTGATTTATTGAAATGTAATGTTTCTTTATCTGCCTTTTTATTATTCAATAAAATGCCTTCCAAAAACCGAATAGGTTTCCCTGGAAAGCCCGAATAAGGCGTATATCTTTTGTTTAATCGGATGGTTTCTTCAATCGCTGAACGTTCGATTTTCAATTGACGATACTGCGCCATTTGTTCTACTTTCTGCGTAATAATACGCTCCAAATCCTCTTTTGGTTCTTCCAATCGAATGACTTGAAACATCGCTAAATAGTTTGGACTACGCATTTCAATTTTAGCAAATTCTTCATCCGTACATTCGGAAATCAACGAAATTTCACCTCGACTGATATACGAACGCATATAATCCGCCATGCTGACGCTATTGCCTTCATATTGTCCAACTTCAAACAGTTCTAAGAAATTGCGAATAAATAAAATATCACCTTTCTTCGACAACTCTCCACAGAGATAAGACAGGTTATCTTGCCAACCTGTTTCTCGTGTCAACTCTTTTATCATCGTAGAAGCAGACGTTTCATAGACGTTTTGCTTGATGCCAAGCTTATTTTGCTGAAACACCATTTCCCAAACCAAATTCGTCTTACCAACGCCAGAAGGGCCGACTAATAAGACATTTCTACCAAACTTTCCTTTCACTGCATTCGCAAGCTGTTCTAGTTCTTTTTCTCGACCAAAATTGACTTGTCGTCCAATTATCAGGCGTTTTGCTACTTGTGGCAGCAATTCCTCATTTTTCTTTTCTCCAAGTTTTTCCAATTCATTTGGCGTATGATATTGCAACGTTACTTCTTTTGGAAATACCTCTGTCGCTTCGTACCAAATCGTAGAAATGACTTCTCGAAGATTATTCAACCGACGTTTTCGAGCAAACTCTAGCTTAATCGTTTCTTGAACATTTTTAACTAATGCTTTTTCATCATGCGCAAAACATTCTAAACCAAGCGCAGGAATAATTGCCCAAAGTCCACGTTCGTGTGTGCTATAATAATAATCGAAATTGAGTGTAAATGCAGGATATGTTATTCGATTTCTAGCCGCAGGAAAGTTCAATATTGACACTGCCTTCTGAAAATCCGCTTTCGGAAAATCTAATGTTTCAACGTAATTTCCTTTGTCTAGTACTTTGGTTTGAAAGGAGCTTTCAAAATTTTTGGCGAGCTTTTGAGCAGAACTGTTCAAACGAACAACATGGTGTTCAGAAATAGGAACAAACATGCTGCCCGTTTCCAAAAACTTTAATTCTACTGCATAAAAAGGTACTTTGAGCTTATAAGCCATTATCTATTTTTCGTTGGTATTCTGGTAAAATTGAATATCAATAATACGATTTTTTTGTGTTTTATGACAATGTTTTCGACTAAAAATATAATGTTCAAAAGTATTAACGGGCATCTTGCCCATTAATACTTTTCATTCAGTTATCATTATCAAAAAATAGCGTTTCACCTAGTCGACTAAACCTGCCTATAGCAGGCAATATCAACGGTACGATTAAATAGTCGTCGTCGCCACTAATCCGCCATATTCTAACGCAATCAATCTATCGTGCTTCAATGTTTGATATTCTGGGCAAGTTGCCATATCCGCAAAATGTTGAGCCGTTGGATATTCTACCACCAAAAACATATCTGGCTGACCCGTCGAATCGCCAATCACTGTTTTTTGCACATTCCCTGACCAAAGCACTTTTCCTCCGTACTTGGTCAACAACTCAATCATATTTTTACTGTATCTCTTATAAGCTTCTCGTCCTGTTTCATCGGCATTACCCGATTTCTCTTTGAACTTTAATGTGTTCATCATCGCAACAGGCGTATTTTTCGGATAATTTCTAATAAAGTCAACAAACTGATCTCTTGTCGCTTCTACTTGATTGGTAAGGTTCATAGTTGGATTTTTGTTATAGAATTAATAAGTTAAAAAACAAATTTTTTTTCACAATTATTATAGTAGCATTTCCTGATGTAGTATTTCTTATCTATTACACCCACCGAGGTTTCGGTGGGCGCATCTCATTCTGTCGCATATAAAAAAGGCTAATATAATATATGCCTAAAAATAGGTAAATTAGTGAAAAAATATAAAAATGACAAAGGAAGAATTTTTAAAATTAGCCTCAAAGAATTGGGATAAAATTGAATCGCACAAGATAGATAG
>CAZMEH010000884.1:0-2996 GCA_964564885.1 uncultured Saprospiraceae bacterium
AATGCACCAATACAGTTATAAGCAATTAATGCTCCCCAAAGCTTTAATCCTGTCTTCTTATAAGCTAAATATGCCATTAGTGGTGCTAAAATCCTAAAGTGGTATCTGTTGCCCAAGGACCGAGCCACTCGTTCGGGTCTGGTCCACCTAGCATCTCTAAACCTGGGAAATAAGTAACTACGGAAAAACGACTTGTTGTTAGTAATATTAGTATGGCTAACCATTTTACTTGTTTCGGTCGAATTGTTGTATTTACCATTGTTTTTAAATTTTAGTGTTTTTAAATTGAAAGTCCTGATAAAGATGGTTTTCTAAGCATTGTACCTACATAAAAAAGCGATGATACGATAATGCCAGGTATTGGAATATCACCCGCTACTACTTCGGCTACAATTATTCCACCTCCGAAAGAAGCCAATAAGAAAAATCCGATATTACTTGTTTTAGGTACCCAATAAAGTGCTAATGCTCCTAATTCTATTAAGCCTATCAGGAGCATTTTATCGCCCCAATTCGTAATCTTACTCATATTTTCAAGCATTCCTTCATTGCCGATTACTTTCATAATACCTGCCATCAATATCATTAATGACGGAATAATAGAAAGTGTGTAACCTACTATTTTTCTTGTTTTACCAATTTGGATTTCGTGTAAATGTTTCATTTCTTAATTTTTAATAAATGTCTTAATCTTTAATAAATGCAAAGATGGCATCTAAATAAAGGCTGTGCATTGATGTAGATCAAGAAATGAAATAGTAATTATTTTTTCAGAGAGATTTCTTTTCTAACTCTGCTTAAAGCTTCAGGAGTGATACCTAAGTACGAGGCTATCATTCTTTGAGGAACCCTTTGGGTAATGGCTGGGTAGGTTTCTAAAAAATCTTTATATCGTTCAATAGCTGGGGAACTTATCAATCCGAGAATTCGGTCTTGTAAAGCTGCCAACCTGTTAATCAATGATTTGACATTAGCGTTGCGTATTTCTTCTTCTTTTTCTGAGATTAAAAGTACAGAATCTTCTAGTGCATCTATAAATAAATTGCAAGGAGTTTTAATTTCACAGTTGTCTGCAATAATCCAATTCTCAGGAGCAAACATATAAATGTGTTCCTTTCCTTTATCGTCAATAGAATAGCTACGCAATAAGCCCGATTTAACTGTGTAAACTTTGGTATATAAGTCTCCTTTTTTCTGTATTATATATCCTTTTTTGACTTTTATTGTTCTCAATTATTTAAGTTTTTCTTAAATGGTATACAACGTTTCGTGTATGTGGCGTGGCGGCGTTTAGCCGACATGAACATCATACATATTGTTGTGCGTTCGTAGTTTTATTAATTACCGATCTATTTTAATAATTCTATTGTATTGTGTAATTGAGTTTTTATTATACTGTATAAAATATGGTCCTTTTGTATAACGAGATACATCAATTTGAGTATTGGTGCTTAATATTGAGCTTTGATATACCTGTTGTCCAACCGAATTGTAGATCGAAAGTATGCCATTTATATGCTCAATTGGAATAATCAGATTTAATTTTTCAATGACTGGGTTTGGAAAAATATTTAATTTAACAGAATTATCTAAATGTGGTAAACCAACAGTATTACAATTTTGCAAATAATTTATTCTATTTGAAGTTTGCAAAGAATCGTTGAAAACAGTAAAAGCATTTTGATTTCCTTTTAATGAATAGTCTAACCAAAGATTCAAGAAATCATTTGTTAATTCTTGCTGTTCAGGTCTAGTAATATTAAGATTTCCGTTACAAAAAGATTCCCCAAAACTACAAGTTATACTTTCATTAGCAAAGTAACAATGACCACCATTAATTATTTTTATTTGTGTTTTACATTCTGAATTTAAACTATCAAACATAATGTTTTGATGATTAATTGGTGGAGCAACACAGTCATCATCACCAGAAAAGATAAGTGAAGGAACAGTTATACTGCTTGCAGCCAAAATTGCAGATGGAGTAGTTTCTGCTGCTGCAAAATTGATCAAAGTATGAATATTTGAATTGTTTTCTGAAGCAAGAAAAGAAGCTCCACCACCCATTGAATGCCCCATAAGACCTGTTTCGGGAGCTAGAGAATTAAAGAATAATGAAGAGCTGTCTTGCGCTTCAATTTGCATCTGTGTAGCCAGAAACCTTAAATCTTGACCGAATTGTTGATGGTCTGGAGTAAAACCCATTTCAGTGGTAGGAAAACAAATTACATATCCGTTCGGAACTATTTCAGTCCAAAAATTTTGATAAGAAAGCCAATCCATTAGAAACCCATGTCCAAAAACTAAAACAGGAAAATTTCCTATAGAAATGGGTTCGTTTTCGCCTGAGTTATCGGCTGGGTAATAAATTTCGGTTGTTATGTCTCTGTTTCTTATACTATCATAAAATTCTATACTAGTGTGACCTATGTCAAAGGATTGTGCAAATATGCCCGAAGAAATAAAGATTAAACATACTAGAGCTAAATAACTTTTCAAGCTAATTAGAAACTTTATTTTTGAATTTGTATTCATTGATCTTCTGTTTATGATTTGGTGTTATGACGCACAACTTGTGTAGCAGTGTTAAAAACCCAATATGCAGCAATCTTGTGCACTCAAACTTTAGTTTAATATTACTTGAATCAAAGGTAAACAACAAATCACATATGTTCAAATTTTCTAAAGGACTTCGTAATTTTTTATAATCAGCTTGTGCTATATGCGTGTATATTTCAGTCGTTTTTGAGGAACTATGACTTAAAAGCTCTTGAATGTATCTAAGATTACCACCTTTATGAACTAAGTGTGTCGCAAAACTATGCCTTAAAGTATGTATAAATAGGTGTCCTCAAATAATCGTCACTTTTAGACAGGGCTATTTTCCGTTTAAGAAACTTAAAAAAAAATTCCGTAGCTATGCTATGCAATTATTTTTAAAACTCCTTAAATAAAAAACATCCTCTGTCAAAAGTGACGATTATTTAAGACCACCT
>CAZMEH010000885.1:0-1949 GCA_964564885.1 uncultured Saprospiraceae bacterium
CTTTCTTTTTTCCAATAACCTGCCTGCCAAAGGCACGACAGGCAGGTTTCTCTAAAAAATAATACCAGAGCTTGGCTATGCAATGATTTTTTAGTTCATTCTTGAAAAAAATAAAGTCGTCTTATGGTGCAACTTATTTATATTTCTTCACTTAATACTTCTAAATTAGTTGTTTTACAAAAGTATAAACCCTACGGTTTTAGCCTTTTATTAACCGTTTTATTCCTCGACTTAAGAAACGATTCTATAAAAACTCGCTGAACTGCACCAGGTCTTTGCACCTGTGTAGTCGATACTTTTTCACCAGACAAAATACGATATGCTCTATAAAAATCTGGTAAACCGTAACCCATTTTGCCATTAGGTGTACTATAATTATCAGAGCTTTTTTCAATCGCTCTCATAACTTCAATGTTTGTTTTTTCTGGAAATGCTTGCCAAAGTGAAGTCACCATACCAGCCATAATCGGCGAAGCAAATGAAGTACCATTAGCAGAATCAACTTCGTAAGCATAAAGTGAAGCAACAACAGATTGTTCACCACGAGCCATAACATTCGGTTTTATTCGTCCGTCAGAAGTAGGTCCTTGCGAGCTAAAAGAAGCTCGTTTAGTGTTTCTATTGACACCACCAATTGCAAAAACCTCATTTCCGTCAGCAGGTGCGCCCATGTATTTCCACTTTCCGCCACCTTCGTTACCAGCACTCACCACGATTAACATTCCTTTGCTTGCCGCAATGTCTGCGCCAATCGTTGCCCTTGACGTTTTTCCATTCATGTCATCATAAGTATGACTCATTGACTTGATGTTGAACGTTGTGTAACCGAGCGACGAATTAATTACATCAACTCCTAAACTATCTGCATATTCTGCACCTGAAACCCAATTGTCTTCCTCTATTCGTAACTCCGAACGTACATCTTCAGTTTTTACACAGATATAAGTCGCACCAGGTGCTGTTCCTACCAATAAGCCAGGCAAATTAGCCGCCATTGTTGATAAAACCTGTGTTCCATGCGAACTACTTTCGTATATATAGTTGTCATTGTCAACCATATCCCAGCCATTCAACAATCGATTATTTACACGAAGTGTATCAAAAAACGGCATAATGTCAACATTACTAAAACCGCCGTCCAGGACAGCAACCATCATTCCGTCACCATCATAACCCATATTATGTAGTAAATCACCATTTAACATTTTGATTTGATTTTCACCATAACCATAATGCTCATTATATTGAACATAGTTAACGCCATTGTCTCTTTTTTTGGTTCTAGAACGGATTGGACGAGGTTTTGAATAGCGACCGACCGCTTCTGTTCCTTTTACAAAAGGTAGTTTAACAATCTCTTTTAATACATTGTCTGGTGCGAAAACAGTAACCGCATTGAACCATTTTGATGTAGTATAAATAACGGCACCTAGTTTGCGAACTTCATTTAAATAACTTGGATTGACTGGCAAATCGCTTTGGTCAATTTTGATATTATAACGTTGTCGTCGCTCAATTGCTCGTTCAGACAAATACACTTCTGGCTTATCTATACTATAAGGACTATCGTTCTTATCTGTAAATTGTATCCAATGTTTTGTTAATGGTTGGCTAAATAAAGGTGCAGTGATTAATACCGCAAGCATGATTAGAAACTGTGTTTTCATATTCGTTTTAATTTTTCAAAATAGGGAATATAGACGAAAGAACAGGATATTTTATCAAAAAAACTAGCTTTAACTTCTCTCCTCTTTACGCTCTCTTCTCGCTTATTGTTAAGAACAAAATTAGTAAAATTCTATTGCTAATCGTTGATTTGAATGTTTTAAAAGTATTTTTGAACTTTTGGAATTGTATATATTAAACCAATTAGGACTTTCCTGTGTTACTTTATGGCCAGTGGTGATGTGAGAAAGAAATGTCAAGCAAAAATAAAACACAAAGAAAAA
>CAZMEH010000886.1:0-2867 GCA_964564885.1 uncultured Saprospiraceae bacterium
AGTAATCCAATTGACAAAAACGGAGAAAGCCTTTATTCAAAGAAAATACTTGTCCTTGATTGGAAAACAGAAATTATATAAATATTAGGTACTAAGTAGTAAGTGTTGGGTAATAAAATTTGATACTTAACACTTACTACTTAAAGAATCTCTTTCACTTCGCTTTCTATTGAGCGCAATTTTCCTTTACAAAACTCTAATAAGTGCTTTGCTCGTTTTACTTTTCCGAGTAAATTATCCATGCTTACTTGGTCATTTTCTAGTGAATTAACGATGTCTTGTAATTCTGCTATGGCTTTTTCGTATGTCATTTTTTTATTTTTGTAAAAGTTATAAAAAACTGCCTACTGCAACTGCAAACTGCTTACTTTTTGGCAGCTAATCCTGATAGCTATCGGGAAGCCCGTACTACTTCACTTTCTGTTTTTCCGTCTTTGAAAATGGTGGTTATAATCTCACCTTTTTTGAGTTCTTTAGCTGATTTTATTGGCATTCCATCCTTTAAAGTCATTGTAAATCCTCGCTTTAGTACGCTTTCTGGACTTAGCAATTCTATGTTTTTAGATAATAATTCTAAGGTTTGTTGTTCTGTTTTGAAGTATTGCTGAACGGTTCTAGGAATAGATTGCTCCAACTGCGCTAACGTATTTTGTTTGTCCCGAATGGCACTTTTTGATTGGAATCCTAATTGATTTTGCAAAGATTGTAATTTCAACGTTTCGGTTTGTAGTTCATTATTCACTTGACCGACGATGTATGAAAAAAGCTGATGCACTTCATTTTCATATTCCAAATTATGACCTAGAATAAAATCAGCAACAGCGGTTGGCGTTTTCAAGGTCTTGTGCGACACCAAGTCTACAATCGTTTCATCAATCTCGTGACCGATTCCCGTTAGAACAGGCAAACTCGCATTTGCAATGGTTTTGGAAATATTATAGTTGTCAAAAGCCGCTAAATCAAGCTTTGAGCCGCCACCTCTGATAACGATTGCAATATCAAAATGGGTGATTTCTTTTTCGATTTGCTTCAAAGAATCAACCACATCTCTTTCAGTATTTTCGCCTTGCATGGCAGATTGGAACAATTTATATTCAAAATGATAACCATATTCGTTTTCAGTCAGTTGCGTAATAAAATCGTGATAACCAGCAGCCGTTTCTGATGAAATAATGGCAACTCGCTGAATCACTTTTGGTAATTCTTTCGCTTTATTCTTACCAACTAAACCTTCCTCCATCAATTTTCCGATGGTTTCACGTCTTTTCAATTCGACTGTCCCGAGCGTATAAACGGTATTAATATCTTTGATTTGAAGTTTCAAACCATATCGCTCGCTATATTCTACTTGAACTAAAATAAGAATTGCCGTTCCTTTTTTAAGAATATCATCAATGATTTCACCTTTTCGTTCAACGATGGAATTATAATCTCTCGCCCAAAGCATGGCTTGTGATTGCGCCAAAATTTGACTAGAAGATTCGTCTTTTTCCACGACATCCAAATACCAAGTACCTCTAGAGTTGTTAATCTGAGAAATCTCACATTGCACCCAAAGCGTTTCCGGTAAGTTCAGCTTAACGATACGTTTTATAAAGTCATTCAGTTCTAATAAGGTATGTTTTTTCAAATCAATTCATTTTGAGCATTCGCACAAATTTAAAATAAAACAACTCTACTTAAAACTTATTTTCTAATATTGTATAAGCAAAACGTCGTTTTTTGTGTCAAATAAATTTAAAAACATGCTAGAATATATCAAAAGAAGGTTGTTATTAGGCTTTATACTAATAACGGAACCCTTTAAGAAGACTCCTCGAAAGACGTTGGAAGAGAAGATTATTCCTGCATTACATGAAAATTCGCCTATTTTCATCAAGCAAGGAGGTAAGCATTTTGTTATTTTGAATAATTGGCTGGGTGACGAGATTCAATTAGAACGATTAAAAATCACGGTTAGCCATGCCCCAAATGGTATTTTTCAAGATGTGCTTTTTAATGCGGATGGCAATAAACTCGTTTTACAAATCCTTAACGAACAGCAACGACTTTTTATAAAACTAACCTATTGGGAACATGTAATTATCATTGGAGAACGTTTGATTGATATGCAAGGAACAGTCAATTTTAGAGATATTGGTGGTTTTCAAGTGAGCGAAACGCATCAAGTCGCTTGGGGCAAAATATTTCGTTCTGGTCATTTGAACAAGCTCAACAAAAAAGAACATGATTATTTTTCTTCTTTGAATATTGAAAATATCATTGATTTTCGTGGAGACGCTATGGTAAAACGGTTTCGAGATAAAGTTCCAAATCCTAAAGCTATTAATTGGATAAGGTTGCCTATTGAAAGTAAAGGGCTTGAAATGCGTAAATTAGGAATTAAAATTCTTAATGATGATTTAAAGGATTTTGACGCTGCAAAGATTTTAACTAAATCTTATCGTGGTTTTATTTCGCATTCACAAGCAGAAGTTAAAGCCGTTTTTCAAGCTATTTTACAAGCTGAAAACGCAACGCTTATTCATTGTACCGCAGGAAAAGATAGAACAGGTTTTTTTATTGCTTTAATACTATTGACACTCGGCGTACCTAAAGAAACGATTATTGCTGATTTTATGGCGTCAAATGGTTTCCGAAAAAAAGAGAATGAAAGAGTTTTAAATAATGTAAAAAAACTCACCGATATAACGCCATTATTGCCATTAATCAATGTACAATTGAATTATTTGGAAGGTTCTTTTCAAGAGTTGGAAAGTCGATTTGGAACAGCGGAAAACTATTTAATCAAAGAAGTAGGAATAACAGAAGCAGAAATAAAACTATTAAAAGAAAAATATTTGAGTGAAGTAGTAAGTAGTAAGTAG
>CAZMEH010000887.1:0-1780 GCA_964564885.1 uncultured Saprospiraceae bacterium
ATATTTATAAAAAGGAATATACTGACTTGATTAATAATGATATTGAGGCGTTTAATAAAGCGTTTAAAGCGAGTGATATTGATATTTTGATGTTGCCGAAAGATTAGAGAATTTCCCACAGAGGTTCACGGAAGTTTATTCACACAGAGTTACGCAGAGCATTACGTTTTTTCTTTGTGTAACTCTATGGAATAGGACTTTGTCTACCTCTGTGGGAAAAAATTAAGAATAATGTTCAAACTAGACGCTGTAAACGGTTTTCAAATATTTGTGGTTTTGCGATTTTCGTCTGTGATACTGATTAGTATTGCGATGGCGAAACTTGGTTTGCCTTTGGCTGAAATTGGCGTTTATGAAGCGTTGATGTTGGTTGGTGCGACCTTTACTTTTTTTTGGATGACGGGCTTCATGAATGGAATCTTGCCCACTTATCCGACACTTTCAGAAGAAGAACGACCTGCTTTTGTTTTTAATATATTTATCCTTTTAGTTGCGGTTAGTGCTTTAGTTACTGGCTTGATGTGGTGTTTTCGAGATTCGCTGACGCAACTGATGACCAATTTTAAAACATTGCCTTATTTTCATTGGCTCTGTTTATATTTGGCGGTTAACCTGCCGACCTTCATGGTGGAGTATTTGTATATTTTATTGAATAAACCGAAACCGATTATTGAGTTTGGTCTGTTTAGTTTTGGTGGTCATTTTTTAGTCGTGATTTTGCCATTATTGTTTGGTTGGTCAATGGAGTGGGCATTTATTGGTTTGTTTCTTTTAGCGATAGCGAAGTATTTTTGGCTAATACCTTTATTAATTAAATACAGTCGAGTCAATTGGAAATTTAAGCGTTTGGTGCCTTATTTTGCATTGGCGTTTCCGATTGTCATTTATACTTTCGTTGGCGGCGTGATGACTTATATCGACGGAACAATCATTATGAAATATTTTGACGAAAGTCAGTTTGCTATCTATCGAATCGGTGCAAGGGAATTTCCATTGTCGTTAGCCTTATTGACTGCAATGTCTACTGCGCTTGTTTTTAATATTTCTGAGCATTTACAATCTGGTTTAGAACAAATTAAACACAGAACAAGTAAGTTAATGTTACCGCTTTTTGGTCTATCTATTTTGTTGATGTTTATTAGTCCGATTGCTTATCCGATTGTGTTCAGAGCAGATTTTGCGGATAGTGCTTGGGTATTTAATGTTTATCTTTTGGTGCTAATCAATCGTATTTTGTTGCCTCAAACCATTCTTATCGGTTTAAAAAAGACAAAAATAATCGTGGTTACTTCTCTAATAGAAACAACGCTTAATCTTGGTTTGAGCTTGATTTTGATACAATACTTAGGATTAGTCGGTGTAGCGTTAGCAACTATGATTGCATTTACAGTAGAGAAAATAATCTTAGTCACTTATTGCTCAACACAGTTAAATATTGGCTTGTCGCAATATATTGACGTGAAGCGTTATAGTTTGTATTCGGTGTTGTTGGTTGGTTCTTATTTTTTGAGTCAAATGGTTTTTTAATTATTTCTTATCAAAATTTAGCGTTTCACCTAGTCGAATGAACCTACCATAATAGGCAGATTCGACAGTACAAGCAAAAAAAATGTACAATGTTCAATTAATTGAACATTGTACATTTCACAACTTGTCCCGCCCCGAAATCTCGGTGGAAACCTCGGGATTAAATAACTTGTGGCGAGAACTCACTATCAAAAAATGCTTACAGTCCTAAAAGAGTCATGGCTGCTTTAGTAACATTTTTATCTTCTTGTGC
>CAZMEH010000888.1:0-5268 GCA_964564885.1 uncultured Saprospiraceae bacterium
CAGATAATATGCCGCAATGATATTGCTACCATTTGGAAACTTTGTAATATATTTAGAATAAGAAACAATCGCTTTGTCGTAGTCTCCAACTCTATATTGCGCTTCCGCAGTTCTGAAAGTCAAAGAGTCCTTAGTACTTTCATTCACTTGATAACCTGGAACACTATTTAAGAATGCAAAATACTTTTCGGTTTCGCCTCTATCAATGTAGATTTCTTCGATACCTTTCAAAGCGTCTTTTGCTTCTTTTGAATAAGGCGCACCCGTAAATACTTGTTTATAGTAGTTTAAAGCTTTGTCTGTTTCATTCAAATTGTAAGCAATCAAACCCAATTGTAACAAACCACGATTCACTAAATCACTTTTACCTTTATAGTTGTTGACTAGTTTATTAAGTGCTTTGTTTGCTTCTCTAGGCTTATTCAACGCATAATAAGTGTTACCCAATTCTAATAAAGCATCATCAGCAAACTGTGAATTAGCATGATTTTTCACCAATTTTTCAAGTGTCACCACTTTATTCAAAGGCTTTCCAGATAATCCTTCGATAACACCTTTTTGGAACAATGCATAATCTACGCCTGATAGGTTTCGACTAATTACTTTGTTGTAATTAATCATTGCCTCGTTGTATTTGTTTCTCTTAAAAAAGCAATCTGCATTTCTCAAAATCGCATCGCCCAATACTTGAACCTTTACATAATTACTAAAAATACGGCTGCCGTTATCTTCTATTCCTTTAATCGAAGTATAGAAAAAACGCTGTGCAGTGATGTAATCCTCTTTTTTTAGATAATTGTAACCTTGTGCGTAGTTTGCGGTGTATTCAGAAGATTCGTCTGGAAGTCCGCCAATTGATTTGGCAATAGTCAAAAACTGACCATAATTTTGAATACTTCCATCAAAGTCTTTTCCTAAATGGTCAATTTCTCCTAACCAATAATAGGTCAATGCACGAGTTTTTGTGTGAATAGGATTTTTTAATGATTTGGCAAACATCGCCCTTGCTGCATTCGTTTTACTATCATTAAACAATTGAACACCACGAGCATAAGTTACTTTTTGGTAAGCTTCACGCAAATTGTTATTCTTATTTGGAATAGATTCTAAAGTACGAATAGCGTCAACATAATTATTAGTACGCAAGAATACTTTACTCAATAATTCTTGTGCTTCGCTGTAGTTAGAAGAAGAAGTTTGAACGGCTCTCAAACCTGCAATCGCTTCTTTATCATCTTTCAAATCATAGCTTAATTTAGCATAATTAAACTTCGACTCTTCTTTTATTTTTGTGTCAAAACTCATCTGACTAGCTGCCTTGAATGCATTTCTAGCAGATAATTTATCACTAACTTTTAGTTGACAATCCGCTAAGTTATACAAGGCATTCTGACCGATTTTATTTTTTAAACCAGCTAACTCCTCAAAATTGCGGATAGCTTCTAGGTATTTGTTATTTCGATATTGCGTATAGCCTATTTGATACAAATCTTCCTCCCGCAACTTGCTCGAATTATCAGTAAATTCTTGTAAATAAGGCAGCGCATTTTTATAATCCTTCCGTTCAAAATACGCTTGACCAACCATTTGATTGATTTCTTTGCGGTTTTTGATATTAGAATTTTTAAGTTTCTCCGTACCATATGATAACAATTCGTCATACTGACCTTGCGCAAAATACAATTGACAGATATAATAAGGAATGACATGTTTGTAACGATTAGAATTTTCTACTCGCTTGAAACTTGCTAAAGCTGATTTATATTTATCATCAAAAAACTCTAAAATACCATAGTAGTAGTTCGACGGTTCATAAAACTGATTGCCTCCTACTTCTTTGACCTTGAAGAATTCCTCTTTGGCTTCCTCAAATCTTTTTTTAACAAAAAACGAATAGCCCAACTTAAAGGAACGTTCTATAATTTCATCGTTGGTTAAACTAAGTGTCTTTGTTACATGAAGGTATTTTATAGCCTTGTCGTAATTTTTCTTAGTATAGTAATATTTACCAATTTCAAATTGAGCGGTATTAGCCATTGCATTTGGTGCATATTGATTAATAAAACCTAAAACCAGTTGCTCGCCCTCTGGTCGCTCTAGTTTCAAAGCGCCAAGTGCATAATGCATTTTAGCGGATTCAATCATCGTGTTCACCTTTTCTTGGTGAGCAGGTCGAGTTTCTTCAATGACTTTTTTAAATTCAGTTTGCGCTGCACCGTACAGCCCATTTTGATAAAAGTCAATTCCTTGTTTGTAAGCAAGATTAGCATCTTTATAGATCATTGTTTGTTGAGCATCAACAGAAAAATGAACTAATAGGAACGCGAAGAGCAGAGTAACACCTTTTTTTAGTTGCATTTGTGCTTCAGGTTTTAAGTAAGTAGAAAAATAAGATTGTATTATTGGCTTTAGCCGATTAGGTTAAAGTGAAAATATTTTTATAAATCATTTTGATTTGACCGAGCTAATTAAAGCTGGCGCTACAAAAACGAGTACAAATTAAATAAAATTATAAATTACTTGAATAAGGAAAGGAATTTTAATATTAAAAATAATAATATTTAAACAGTCAAGAACGAATGATACAGGCAATTTTAGGGTTTTTTGACCAATATTTTACTTTCAAATCATGTCTTGCAAAGCTTTTGCTAGGCGAGATAAAATGACCAATTACAACATGAATATTTGTACCCACAATATAAGGTTTACCATTCATAGTTGCTTGATATTCTACTTTATAAACTTGCTTTAGTTGCTCCCGGTTTGCATTTTTTTGTTCGTAAGTTCGTACAAAAGTTAATGTCAAAGGTGCTTCTATACCATGTTTTCTGATTTGATAAAGTAAATACAATCGCCCAATCATATCCTTTGAACCAATAAGTAGCAGGTACAAAGCCAATGGTGTAATAATAAGAAATAGCCAGATATTAGTCCAATCTTGGCTTTCAATTGCAACGGAAATAGACAAAATACCAAAAGCACTAAACACCAAAGGAAGTATCAAGCCAAGAGAAGTCAAAGACTGTTCTATGGTTTCACTTTTCATTGTGTTTGTAATAATCCATTCCTTTGGCAGTAAATTTATTTTCATGAATTTTAATATCGTACATAGAATAAGTGTTCTATTATTTTCAAATTTACTGCAATTCAAGTAAAAGTAACATCATTTAGCCTTTTTTAATCAAAAAAATAATCAATTAGCCTTAATTTACAGATAATTACATATTTAATAAATAGAATATACGATGATGGATTGAATTCTTTTATAACTGTTCAGAAGGAGTGAGGTGTCAGAAAATTGATTGATTATCAATGCTTTAGTTTTTCTGACGCCTCGCTTCTATGTTGAAAATATTTAAATATTCTAATTGTCAAAGAACCATTTTTTAAAATAAATCAATCTTCGAGTCTTTCAAAATGTTCGTTGTATTTACGAACTAAGTCAGGAATATCTCTTTTTTCAAATGTTAATCGGTCAATGCTTTTAAATAATGCTGGATAGTCAGCGAATATGGTTTCTAATTCTCTAAGAATCTTATTATCACTTCTAATTCTTCTATATTCTAACGCATAAGTTTCGTCTCCAATAACAAAAACATAAACAGGAAATCGTTGATTACTACCTCCTGTCATTATCCCGTTTGCTCCCATATGCCCAGAATGACGAATAGTAAACTCTGTTTTATAAAGTATGATTTTCCCTTTTATTTTAGGTTGACAGAATTGTTTTTTGCGAACTTGGTAGTCTAGCATACCAACTTCTACGATGTAATCTATTTTATCATACCATTCATATGTTTTATATTTTTTAACAGCAAAACCATCCATCCATGCAGCATTCAATCTATATCTTAGCATATTCTCTTTTTGATAAAGAACAATTTCATCGTTGTTCCATTTAACAAAATAGCCTTCTGTTGTGTCACCTGTTTTAGTTGTAATATAATATCCTTCGTAAGTAAGTACAGGAAATGCAGTCGCTGTAAAACGAGAAGTTTTTTTACCATTTTCTAAATAGCCATAATCTCTTAAGCTTCTACGTCGATACTTAACCGTTTTGCCACCATCTTTCTTTGTTTGTAGTTTTCCTGATGCTGGAATATACAAGTCAACCAAGATGGTTTCGTCTGACACCATCGTAATATAGCCTTTGATGAATTTTTTTTGAGCGAACGAGCTATTGATTAAAAATAGCATTATTAATGTAGCAATGAATGTTTTGCTCATTCGAGCTTCGGGAGGAAAGTTCATGGATTAAGTATTTAGGATTATCTATATAATTTCAATGAGTGCCAAAGTAGTAAAATATTTGAAATATTGCAAATAAGAAATACGGCTATTTAAGCATCATCAACAAACCATCTTTTATACCTTGATCAAGTGCTGACATATGTGTTTTTCCAGAATATATTTTCTTTTTCATATTTAGTCCAGTGTAGTTTCTGTTGTTAATGTGAATGGTATATTGATTGACATTATATAAAACGAGATTAGCAATTTCTAAACCGCCTGCTGTTATCAATAAGTTCGCTTTCAGTTGCTTTGATTCTGCAAAATATAATCGTTCAAAAGAAAATAAGTTTTGATAATTTGCCCAGATTGAAGGACTGAGTGCCATATAGTTTTTGAATATCTTATTAGGTTGAAGCATGCTGTAAACACAAAATAAACCGCTTAGAGAATGTCCAGAAAATGTGCGATTGCTGGAAGATGCACGATAGTTCTTTTCAATATGAGGTAATAGTTCTTTGTTCAGAAATTGATAAAATTTTTGTGATTGACCATATTCTTTATCATCGCTGTACCAATCACCGTTGGATTTTTGATGCGCTTGAATATAATCTCGTTGGCGTTTCATACTGTAATTCCCATAATGCCCAATTCCAACTAAAATACAAGATTTAATCTTTTTGCTTTCCATCAATTCTTGCGCAATTTTCTTTGTTTTTTGACCAGAAATGAGTGTCGCATCAGCATAATAAACAACTGGAAATGTCTTGCTAGGAGAGGAGTTGTAATCCTTAGGAAGTGTTATGACTATCTTGTATTTATCGCCTGTTTGTTTCGATGAATAATCCTTAGTGATAGTTTTGAAAGCTGTTGAAGTGCGGCTAGAACAGATAACCACAAGAAAAAGAAGCACAAATATATATTCTATGTTTTTCATGTTTTATGTTTTGAATTTGAACTTGTTTTAGAATGAGTTCTTAAACAAGTTCTTTAACTAAAAAACTATATTTGTAGTCAACCATATTAACTTTTACAAAA
>CAZMEH010000889.1:0-3086 GCA_964564885.1 uncultured Saprospiraceae bacterium
TCATGCGAGAAACAATGGAGTAAGCTCGCATTGGATTGTGTAGTAAAACTTTTGAAATAGTGTAATCAGTTCATGTATTTGTTTGTTTGTAAGTATATTTGCCGATATATTTTGTTTAAACTGCTTTTGCAAACAAATAAATATGTCAACACCAACCTACCTAAAGGAAGAAGAAAATAAAAACCTTCGCTTATTACAGCGAAATTTTGATGATATTACAGAATATGAATTACAACTAGAAATATTAGAAAAAGGAAAAATTTTACATATTCCAAAAGGAAAAACGATCATGACTTATGGTCATTTTATTCGAACTATTCCTTTAGTTTTGAATGGTGTTATTAAAGTTTCTCGTGAAAATAAAGATGGTCAAGAGTTACTTTTGCATTATCTGAAAGCGGGTAGTACTTGTTCTATTACATTGACTTGTTGTAGGATTGATAAGAAAAGTATTCTAAAATCAGTGGCAGAAACGGATGTAACCTTAATTGCTGTTCCTATTGAAGCGATGGAACTTTGGACGTCAAAATATCCGAGTTGGAAAAATTTCACCATGCTGAGTTATGATAAATATATGTCTCAAATGATTGATATTCTCGATGCGGTCGCTTTTCAAAAGGTTGATGCTCGATTAACCCATTATTTAAATGAAAAATCTTCTATTTCTAATTCTACTCAAATTAAAGTGTCTCATTCCGAAATTGCTACGGACTTAAATACTTCAAGAGAAACCATTTCAAGGATTTTGAAACAAATGGAAAAAGAAGGAAAACTTAAATTGGGTAGAAATAGGATTGAGTTGAATGTTTGAATGTTAAAATTGGAGGTTTAGTTATCGGATACCTCGAAGGTATCCGATAACTAGCTTTATCCTAATGTATCGCCTCTTTAGCTGCGGCAACTACTTTTTTGCTATTTCCAATAAATATTTTGTCATCTACAATAATAACAGGTCGTTTCAAAAAAGTATATTCTTCCAAAATATATCTTTGATAATCCGCTTCGGTTAAAGTCATTTCTTTTAAACCGAGTGCTTTATATTTCATTGCACGACGACTGAAAAGCGACTCATAAGAACCTGAGAGCGATTTCATTTCTTCCAATTGAGTTGGTGTCATGGCTTCTTTTTTGATATTTTGTAAAACAAAATCATCGCCAATTTCCAATTCTTTAATGATGCGTTGGCAAGTAGAACAATTCTTTAAGTGGTAAATTTTCTTCATTCAAGTAATTTGTCTAAAGTTTTTTGAATATTTGCAAAACTGGATGCGAATTTAATTAAAATTTAAGAATATAGAAGAGAGACTAGAGAAGAGAGAAGAGAGATTTTTAATAAAAAGTCATTGCTTCAACCAGATATTTGACGTTTCCAAAACGTCAAACGTCTCAATGATTGGTTAAAACCATAAAATCTCTGTTCCCTGTTCTCTACTCTCTGCTCTTAAAAAAACACTATGCTATACATTGTTCCGACGCCAATTGGAAACCTAGAAGATATTACTTACAGAGCTGTACGAATTTTGAAAGAAAGTCATATTATCTTGGCCGAAGATACACGGACTTCTAAGAAATTACTCGACCATTACGGTATCGAAACGCCTGCTCGTTCTTATCATCAACACAACGAACATAGAATAGTAGAAAGCATCGTTAATCAAATTGCCTCAGGTCAGGATGTCGCTTTGATTTCAGATGCAGGAACGCCAGGGATTTCTGATCCTGGTTTTTTATTGGTTCGTGCTTGTGTCAAAGCGCAAATTCCTGTGGAATGCTTGCCTGGCGCAACTGCTTTGATTCCTGCATTGGTATTGTCTGGTTTGCCTTGCGATAAATTTCATTTTGAAGGGTTTTTACCACACAAAAAAGGTCGTCAAACTCGCTTGAAATATTTAGCAACCTTGGAAACGACGTTTTCATTATATGAATCGCCACATCGCTTGGTAAAATGCTTGAAGCAATTAGCTGAATTTTGTGGAAACGATCGTCAAGTGGTGGTTTGTAGAGAATTAACAAAACTATACGAAGAAGTAAAACGAGGAACTTTGGAGGAAGTCGCCGCTTATTTTGAAAAATCAGCAAAGGTAAAAGGCGAAATCGTTATGGTTGTGAATGGAACTAAGGAAAAATAACTAATAATAGAAGGATTTAATTAAAGTTTTTGTTACAAAACTCCGTATTAACAATTGTCTAATTCTTAAATTCAATAATAAATCCTTAATTTTACGTATCATAATTCAGGGCTTTTTTTGTAAAAGCCTTTTATACAGTGTTTTATAAATTATTGTTTTCGTCATAAATAATAATTTATCTTATATATAAGAAATTCAATATTCCTATGAGTAATTCTTCAACATACAGGGCAGAACGAATGCCAAAATATGAACGCATCATCAAATGGATGTGGCGATTGACCATTAGTGGTATTATTGGAATCGTTTTGTTATTTGTTGGTTTAAGTTTCACTGGATTACCTTCCTTTGAAGAGTTAGAAAACCCTAAAAGTAGAGATGCTTCCGAAATTTATTCAAGTGACCAGGAAGTTTTAGGTCGTTATTTTATTGAGAATCGTGTTCGAGTTCGTTATGACGAGTTATCTCCGCATATAGTAAATGCTTTGATAGCAACAGAAGATGAGCGTTTTCATAAACATAGTGGTATTGATATCGAAGCATTGATGCGTGTTGGTTTCAAAACTGTTATTTTAAGACAGAGGAATGCTGGTGGTGGTAGTACCATTTCACAGCAATTAGCTAAACTGTTGTTTACAGGTCAAGCATCAAGAAATATTGTAACACGTGCTGTTCAAAAGTTAAAAGAATGGATTGTTGCTGTAAAATTGGAGCGTAGTTACACGAAGGAAGAGATTTTGACGATGTATCTTAATGAGTTTGACTTCTTGTATAATGCAAATGGAATCAAATCTGCTTCTGAAACTTATTTTAGTAAGACACCAGATTCTTTGAAAATAGAAGAGGCAGCAATGCTGATAGGAATGCTAAAAAACCCTTCATTATATAATCCTAGAAAGTTTCCCGAAAGGGCAAAAACAAGAAGAGAAGTTGTTCTAAAACAAATGAAAAAAGCTG
>CAZMEH010000890.1:0-2764 GCA_964564885.1 uncultured Saprospiraceae bacterium
GATTTTCAAAATAGTCTTTATTCATAAAAGTTCTTACGGTCGAATCCCGAACACTTGGGATGATTTTTAGGCGAGGCAGTTTAGAGGAAGATAGCCGTGCTATCTGATGAAAAACTAACGAAGCCTAAAATTAAAAGATGATTTTGCAGACATATTAACTTTTGTGAATAAAGACTTGTGAATAAGGACTAATAAAGTACTTTAATTATTTCATCTATTTTGCGAATACTTCAAGTGCATTTAAATCTTAAAATAAGGAGAAACTTGCTCTTAGGAACGTTCCTAGGCTTAATAGTTCTAAAATACCTCGAATCAAAATTATTATGCTATTATAAATATTATTTGGTACTAAAGCCTTATCTCCAAATTTAATTAAAGTATATATTTTTTACTTTTATTTTAATTCTTATATTTGTTGCGTATATTTTTTGTTATTATTGATAATAACAAAATGGATTTCCTTGATTTCTAGCTTCAAATGTAATACTTTTGTATTGAGCACACTCATCAATTAACGAGTACAATATTCTAAATTGAATGTTTAGAATGTCACACTTCGTTAAAACATACATATAAAATGTGTAAGGATAATATTCAACTAGATTTTTAGTTATCTTATAAAGAGCGCTACTAAGAATTAATCACTAGTAATAAAAAACGGCTTAACGATGTTTAAGAAAGCAAAAGATTTGACACTTAGTCTAATGATTGTCTTATTAGGAATATTTATTTTCACGAACTTTTCAACAGAAGTGAGGGAGAATGGAAATGCTGATGCGATTGTGGGTAAATGGAAATCTTCTAGTTTCGATTATAATATTGAATTGTATAAATCGGAGAGTGAGTATGAAGGGAAAATTATAGATATTAAGAAAATAAGTCTGACTAAGAATAAACCTTTGTTAGATAAACTTAATCCTCAAAGAAGTCTAAGAAATCAACCGGTTATAGGAATGACGAATGTCACTGGATTTGAATACAATCAATACGATGGGATTTGGGAAGATGGTGTTTTTTATAATCCAGGAACTGGACAAACTATAAAATGTACGATTAGTATGAAAGACAATAATACATTAGAAGTTGTAGGATTTCTTGGGTTTGCATTGACAGAGGTATCTATGACTTGGAAAAGAATGTAGGTTTTAAGGTTGGTTAATACTACTTTTAAAATCTACCATTGTTTAATTTCAATTTATATTCTTTAGAAATAGACGTTTTCGTTTTCTTAACGGTCATAATTCCAGAATCATATAAAGCCGTAAATGCTATATCATATGTTCCTCAGCTTGGTTCAATAAGGAATTCGATTAATCCAGATACTTCAACGTCATCTTCTGTTGTAACCGTTATTTTCTATTTATAAGTAGTCGTTTCTTTTACAAATCGGGTAGGTGTATTCAAAATTGGGTCAATTTCAGGAATTGAATTTGGTATCTCCAGAAGTTTACTATCAGCAATGAGATTATTATTAGTCTTTATTCACCTTCGTACTACTGTACAAATTGAAAAAATTGAAAACAAAGACACAGAAATATTAATATTGAAAATCAAGTAGTTACCGTCTCTTTGTGTCTCCGTGTTTCAAAATAAAAAAATGTATTATCTAATATGATTCACCTTATTAAATAATACATTTACAAAATTAAAATTTCTTCAATTGAATATATTTTTCATTTAGTATTTTCAAATCTATAACACCAGCCAATTGCATATTTCTAACCAATTCTTCTTGTAATAATGCTAAAATATTTTCAACACCTTGCGTACCTTCAACTGCTAAACCATAGCAAAATGCTCGACCAACACAAACCGCATTTGCACCTAATGCCAATGCTTTAAAAATGTCTGTTCCTCGGCGAATTCCGCCATCTATTAGAATTGGAATTTGCCCTTTTACTGCTTGTACAACTTCCTCCAAACATTCAAGAGTACTCAAACCGCTTTCTAATTGACGTCCGCCATGATTGGAAATGATGATACCATCAACACCATATTCTAAAGCTAATTCAGCATCTTCTGCCGTCATAATTCCTTTTATAACAAGATTCATTTTTGTCCAAGAGCGTATCAATGGCAAGATTTGCCAAGTCATCGTTGGATCGTGAGGCGTTGTGTCAGTTGTGATTTTATCAAGATTTCCTAGTCTCCGTTTTATGTTTTGACCTGTCCCGCCTGACCCGAAATCTCGGTGATTTTCCATGATTCGGCGAGCGTGCTCGGTTCTATTACCTAAAACGGGTACATCAACGGTTAATACCAATGTGTCACAACCATTGGCTTCTGCCGTTTCTATTAGTATTTTTGTCGTTGCTCGATTTTTTGTCGGATACAATTGAAACCAAGGTTTCGTTGTTTCAAACTCCTTAGCTATTTCGCTATAGGAAGCATTCGAAACAGTAGAAACAATCATTTGATGTTTAGATCGATTAGCCGCCTTTGCTGTCGCTATTTCACCATTTGTATGAAACAAACCTTGAAAACCAACAGGAGCGATGAGAATAGGGCTTTTCCAATTTACGCCAAACAAGGAAACAGAAGTGTCTATTTTACTGACATCAATTAATCTTCTTGGACGAATTTGATATTGCTGATAAGCATCAATATTGCGTTCTAAAGTTTTGCTGTCATCACTTCCGCCAACTAGATAATTATAAATATCCTCAGGCAGAATAGATTTAGCGGCTAATTTATAATCGTTGACACTATTATATTTTTTATCCATCTTTGTTTTCTATTGTTGAACTTGTTTAAGAACTCATGC
>CAZMEH010000891.1:0-8650 GCA_964564885.1 uncultured Saprospiraceae bacterium
ATCAAGGTTTGTGAAATCAAATCTTGTTCATCTGGCACAACTGCGTATTCATGTTCCCATTCAGAAACCAAATAATCCGTCATTGTTGCTAAAACAGCTTTCCCAGGAATATCTTCATAAATTCCCTTGCTTGCTCTATCAGATACATTTATTACACCAATTTTTGCTTTCATATCTCTTTATTCACATCTATCATTATAAAAGACAACAAGCATTTCTAAATCTCTCATTCGAAATTCCTTGTCTTTAATTTTTTTGACTAACTCTGGACAATCGCTAAAATACTTAATCATGTCTTTTTTAAAAGACAATGTTCTAACTCGAATTAATTCTCCACCTTCTTTTTCTAGCACATACTTTTTAGACATATTAGCACTAGCACCTGGTGAAGCACCTCCTAAACCCAATATAACAGCAGGTCCAATTTCCGTTATATATACATTAAACAATTTAGCTTTTCCTTCTAGTTCTAACTCTACTACTTTTAAAAATATGTAAGTAGATGATGTCAAGGAAAAGCCTCCAAGTCCATTTGTATTCGGTCTGGAAAGCATTCTTATATTTCTACCTTTAAATGTAAATCTTATTTCTTTTGCATCTTTAGGTCTTAATACTCTTAGTGCTCTATTTTTATCATAATACTTAATTTTGTATTGTACCTTCAAGTAATTAGGAATACTTGAAAGACCATAACCAGGTATTTTAAGTGTTGTGTCCAAAGTATCATTTTCAAAAATAATTGTTCCTTTTACTTCTCTGGCTTCAAGGTTATTTACAAAAAAGAATAAACCAATTAGAATTAATAAATATGTTTTTTTCATGGTAGTTATAATTTTAGGTTAAAAGACTGTATTCTATTTCATGCTCTAACTTTCTCTCTTATTTCTCGGATGAAAATTCATCAGCGTTTCTCTCAAATAACTTGTATCCAAATGCGTATAAAGTTCAGTAGTCAGAATAGATTCATGACCAAGTAATTCTTGGACAACCCTCAAATCTGCGCCACCTTCTATCAAATGCGTCGCAAATGAATGTCGAAAAGTGTGCGGACTAACGCTTTTTTCTAAGGTCGTCAAAGTTACTAAGTTTTTTACCATTGTGAAAACATAAACCCGAGTCAATTTTCGCCCTCGACGATTGAGAAACAAAACATCATCATCATGAATTACATTCATTTGGCTGCGAATATACTGAATATATAGATTAATGAACTTCACGGCATCACTTCCAATTGGAATAAGTCGTTCTTTTCCGCCTTTTCCAACTATCCGTATAATTCCAATATCAAAAAATAAATCTGTAATTTTCAAATTAACTGCCTCGCTTACTCGAAGTCCACAGGCATACAAGGTTTCTAAAATCGCCCTATCTCGTTGTCCGTGCGGTGTACTCATGTCAATCGCAGCAAAAACCTCTTCAACTTCTCGAAATGAAAGCACCGTCGGAATCTTTTTTCCTAATTTTGGTGTCGCTAAAAAATCAGTTGGATTAACATTAATTTCTTTTTCTATAATTAAATATTTAAAGAATGCTTTCAAACCTGAAAGTATTCGAGACTGCGAAGAAGCGGCTAATTCCAAATCATTTATCCAATGTAAGAACTCGGATAAATGCTTCCCTTCTATTTCTTTTGGAGATTCTTCGTATTCTTTTAATGCTAAAAATTGAGTGAGTTTATTAATGTCTTGACTATAGGCTTCTACCGATTGAGGAGAAAGTCCTTTTTCTAATTTTAAATAGCTTATAAAATTCTTAATATATATCTTCCAGTTTTGGTTCAAATTGTTGTTTTTTATTCACGAGCCACAAAAAATCAAAAGCATTAGAAACATTTATATAAAAATATTTCTATTATTTTGTTCCTTTTGTAGTTTAGTCTGATATTTGAATATTACAAAAATACAGCTTAATCCGCAGTCATGAAAAAAATACTTATCCTCAATGGGCCAAATCTTAATCTTTTAGGCAAAAGAGAACCAGAAATCTATGGAAATCAAACTTTTGAGGAATATTTTAAAATATTGAAAGGAAAGTTTTCTCAAATAAAATTATACTATTTCCAATCAAACGTTGAAGGTTTTCTGATTGATAAAATTCACGAAGTTGGTTTTGATTTTGATGGAATTGTATTTAATCCTGGTGCTTATACGCATACTTCGGTCGCTTTGAGAGATGCGATTTCCGCAGTTACTTCGCCTTTTATTGAAGTTCATATTTCAAATACCGCACAGCGAGAAGCTTTTAGACATCATTCTTATGTTTCGCCTGTTTGTGTTGGAACTATTCTTGGTTTAGGTTTGAAAGGCTATGAATTAGCCATTGAGTATTTTGTCTAAAGAACGATAAAATAATAAGTTATAACAGTTTGGGTAGATTATTAGCTTAGACTTACGTTTACTAAACTTTTGAAGTTTAGTAAACGTGGTTTTAAACAAAATAAAAGCCATTTTGTATTTTATACTTTTTTTAATTAATACTTAATATACGTACTGTAGGTTTAAAAAAAATCTATAAAGTATAGCTACACTTCTACAAACTCAAAGTAAATTTAAAAGCACTACCAATTCCAGATTCTGGCGTTTCAATCCAAATTTTGCCAGCGTGATTTTCAACAATTTTCTTACAAATAGCCAAGCCAATACCTGTTCCTGAAAATTCATTTTTATGATGCAAACGCTGAAATGCTTCAAAAACTTGTGCTCGATGCTCGATAGGAATGCCGATACCATTATCTATAATAGAAATTTCTATTTCTTTCTCCGATTCCTCTACGTCAATTCTTACCGAACAATTTTTATTCTTATTATACTTTAAAGCATTTTCAATTAAATTTTGAAAAAGCTGAGACAATTGCAGTTCATCTGAACGTAAATTTGGTAAGATCTCGCAGATAATTTCCGTTGTGTCATTCATATAATGCTGTAAATTTTGAATAGACATCGCAACAATGCTATTCAAATCAACATCTTCAAAATTCTCAATCGGCTTATATTCAACTTTAGCAAAATCCAATAAATCATTAATCAATCGTTCCATTTGCCTAACGCTATCCACCGTTAAATCGATAAACTCTATAGAACTTTCGTCTAATAAATCTTTCGTTCGCCTTTTCAATAAAGAAACATAACCCATTATTGAGCGTAAAGGACTTTTCAAATCATGTGCAACAATATGAGCAAATTCCTCTAGTGATTGATTAGAACGTTCTAAAGCTTCTGATTTAGTTTTGTATAATTCTGCTTTTCTATTTTTTTCTTGTGTATCGTATTTGACTTGATGCTTTGTAATGTTTTTTTCTTTCTCTTGTTGAATTATTTTCTGATTGACTTCATTTAAATCTTGCGAATATTTATAAGCCATTTTGAAATCTCCAAATTCTGAATATACATCACAAAATAGTTGATAAGTTTGAGCAAGAAATGGATAATTCTTAGTTTGTTTAAAATAATACACTGAAGAATCCAACGATTCTGAACCATCTTTATAATTTTCTAATAGAAATTGAATCTTTCCTTTTTGTTGAAAAACACTACCTAATAATAGTTTTTCATACGCCGTATCTGACGAAGTATAATGGAGTGATTGATTAATATATTCAAAAGCGGTTTCGTATTCCTTTAAGGAAACATAGAGTTTGCTCACATTTAAATATACCGCAGCAATACCACGTTCATCATTAATCTTTTGTTTGTGTTGAATGGATTGTTCAAAGTATTTTTTTGCTAGAGCGGTTTCATTATTTTGCAATTTGGTCATTGCTAAAGCATTGTAGCTACGACCAAGTATGTCATCGTCATTCAAGACTTTTGCTAATTCAATTGTCTTATCTAAATGATAAATAGCGATGTCTTTATATTTATTTTGACTGTAAACCAATGCTGTACTAAAATGAGCATTGCAAAGAACAGATTGTTCTTCTGGAGATATTTCTACATTTTCATGAAAAGCTTCTATGATAGGGAAAAGATACTCTAAAGAGCGTTCATAACGTTGTTCAAAAAAATAGACTACGCCTAACCTAAGTTGTACTTTATAATATATTAAATTTTCTATTTTCGACTTTTTGAATGAATCGAGCCAATTAATACCTTTAGCGTAAACATCAATTGATTTTTTCAATTGATACTTAGCTTCAGATAAAAGACCTTCTTGTAAAATTGCTTTTGCCTTACCTAGTTTATAATTATATTGCTCGGACAGCTTATAAATATGGGTAATAACTAAACTTGCTTCATTATAATTTTCCGCAAGAATATTAGCTTCTACTCCCTTTAATAACTGTTCTACTTGAACTTGACAATTCTTAGGTACAGCTTCTTGATTGGGCGTTTCGTAATCGCTCATTCTCGATACCATTATTTACTTACTTTACTTTGTTTGCTTGTTCTTTTTAAACCATTAGTTAGCCATAACTATGCCTAAATCTATAAAAAAAAAGATTTGTCATGTATTTTTAAAAATTTCAAGGTATTTATTGCAAATCCTTATTATCACATAAAATTGCGTGACGTTTATGTGTCATAATATCATCATATTCCCAATTTAAAACGGCACCTCTATGAGTAATTAATTTTGTCATTGATTTCTTAAAACTAATATACAGAATAAAGGCTAATAGTCAATATCAATTTTACAGTAATTGAAAATAATCTAACAATTCACTATTTTTATATGAATTCTAATTAGAAGTTGTTTAAAAACTTCGTGTTCCAACTCATACAAAACAAGATAATTGATGAAATATTTTTTCTTATTAGCAGTTCTTATTCTCTTTAGTTGCAAGCCAAGTCAACAGACTTTGAATACCGTAAAACCCGAAGCTGTGTATAAAAAAGTAGATTTTAAACCAAAAAATTCGGTGGTCAACATTCCAATAGAAATTAGTATTAAAGGCTTAGAAAAAGCCATTAATAGCCAATTAACAGGCTTATTATATGAAGATGATAGCTATACAAATAACGATAATGATAATCTAAAAATCAAAATATGGAAGGAAAAAGAGGTTAAAGTATCCGCATATGAAGATGCTTTCAGCTATGAAGTCCCTTTAAGGCTCTCAATAAAAGTACGTTACGGCGCACTTGGAATTTATGATTATAAAGAAGTGAATGGTTCAATACAGATGGATTTTCGTACTACTTATGATATTAATTCGAATTGGGAAATGATCACTGAAACCGTCATGACCGATTATAAGTGGTTAAAAACACCTAGATTGAGTATAGCGGGAACAAAAATTTCCATTCAACGAATAGCGAATAAGCTGATAAAGTCTAATAAGGCTTTTTTAGAAGACTCAATAGATGACCAAATTAAAAACAATTTGGATATTAAGACATCTGCGCAGGCGGCTTGGTTGATGATACAAGATCCAATCAATGTCAATAAAGATTTTAATGTTTGGCTAAAATTGACACCAAAATCAATAGCCATGACACCGTTAAGAGTAGAGCAAGGAACTATTTTTAGTTCGATTGGCATTCAATCTTCCGCCGAAGTTTCACTTGGTGAAGAGCCAATTATTGAAAAGAATCCAACTTTACCACCTTTCGTAAGACCTAAAACTATTCCAGAGGTTTTTGTTATCAACCTTTCTGCCGAAGTTCCCTATTTAGAGGCCGAAAAAATTGCAAAAAAACAATTAATCGGTCAGACCTTTACGGAAGGAAAACGCTCTATTACGATTCAGAATTTAAATATTTATGGTCAGGATGAAGATATTATCATCGGAGCAACCGTAGATGGCAGCATGAAAGGAAAAATTTATTTCAGAGGAAAACCTGTTTATGATGCAGCTACTTCTACCGTAGAAATTACCAATATAGATTTTGATATTAAAACGAAAAGTCTGTTGTTCAAAAGTGCTGATTGGTTATTCAAAAGTACTATTATTAAAAAAATGACACCTTATCTTAAGTTTCCGTTAGAACAAAGCTTAACGGAAGCGAAAGAAATGATTCAAAAAGAAATAAAGTCTTATGAAATAATGAAAGGCATTACGATGAATGGTTCTTTAGATGAACTGACTATTGATGGAATTTTTCCAACGCCAACAGGAATGCGTGTTTTGGTTTCTACCAAAGGAAAAATCAAGTTAAAAGTGGATGATTTGAAGTTTTAAAATAAACAATTTGTCTAGCTAATGGTCGGATGCTTTGAAGGCGTTCGACCATTTTTTTGTACAAATAACCAATTAATGCTCATCAACCAAAGTAAAATAATTGCAAAAGTTATTTTTTGAAAAAAAGGCAAGTAATAATAGTATTCTATATAATAAAATACATTATTCATAAGGATTAAGAAAAAGCAGAAAACAGCTATTCGCTGATGTACTTTTTCCTTATTATGAATTAAACCTTTGAAAACACCAGCAATGGTTACTAATCCAAATAGACTGCAAATAACAATCACCAAATCATGCAAATCAGTAAAAATAAAAGTTGCGGCAGCCATTGCTAGTATTCCAGAAATGCGAGTTGCGGTATTCCAAAAACTTGAAACAGGAAGATATTTTGGAAAATAAATAGAAAAAAGCGCAACACTAAAAGCAAGTAGAAATGTAGCAGCAATAGCTATAGGACGAGCAGGATTTACTATTTTATTATAAGCTACTTCTTTCATCAAGTCACACCAATAATTATGAACCCAATCAAACCCAATTGAATAATCATAGGCTTGCGAACCACCAGGATATTTTGACGCTGCCAGTATATATAATACAAAAAACAGAAATATTCCTGTTATTGGTAGATAGAGAAATATTCCTGTTTTTGATTTAATTTGCATATTTTAAGATATTGGCAATTAAACAACGGTCTTTATTAATAAAGAATTTCATCAGCATCGTAGCCTGATTTTCCGCCAAGTGTCAGCAACCAACCAACTCTAAAGCCATTCAATAAGTCTAACCTTGATTCGTCAAGACGCCTCATTTCTAAATAATCCCAACTTCTTCGGTTTTTAGTAAAACCTTGTGTCAGTTCAAATCCCGCCATAAAGTTAACTAGACCATTATTACCGATGTGCTGATAACCAATAAACTCTGTAAAAGCTAGCCCATTCGTTAATCTATCGTAACCTTTAACATACTCACCTTGCAATTGTGTCAAACCGCCTGTACGGTCTTGTATTCTAATTTTATGCTGCAAAATGCCTGTACTTGCGGTCAGTCGAATACCTGATTTTGGATATTTCTTAATAACATTAATCAATTTACCACCTAACAAGCCAGCATAAAACCCACGTCCTTCCAAAAATACGATCGCAAAGGTTTGATCGCCATTTATGATTTCGCCTTCTGCTGTGCGCATATTCGCTAAAACATCTTTCCTTAGATTAGCACCGAACATAGTATTTCCCTCGACACCAAAAATCCAACTATTTTTAGTCATATACTGAATACCTGCGCCAATATTCAGGTTATTCGTAAAGTCATCCGCTAAATCTCCTCCAGAGAATTGACCCGCATAGGTAATATTAACGGTAAGTGAACCCGTAGAATTTTGGGCATCACAAAAAGTAATCGTAGCAAGTAGCATTAATAATAGATAAAAACATCTCATAGGTCTAGAAATTATATCCTTTAATCTTAAAAATTAGAATAGAAAGTCAAATTTTAAATCGTTTGCAGTCTTGTCTACAAACATAACGATTAATAACATCAAATCGTTATTCTACTTGGTGTTAATCTGCTCATTAATTAGTCAATGGTTGTTGTTGAAGTGTCAATGAATGGTATTTCATGTTTTTTATAAAAAATAGTACTTAATAAATAATAAGTTAGATTAAGGTTGTTATCTTCGTGCGAATTCTTGTGTCTAATGAAGTTATATGTTTTAGCTTTATTTATTCAAAATAACTTATTTCAAATGTCTCTTAGGATGAATAGATTATTGTTTTCCATTATTTTCTTATTAACTATTAGTATTAGTGCTTTAGGGCAAATACCGAATACCACTGAATTACTTAAAACTGCTAAGGAAAAATACGGAATCACACCCGATAATGCTGGCATTACAGAACAGCAACTTCAAACAGAGTTATTAGCAAGGGCTGCCGCAGGGAAGTTTGATATTAACAATCAGGCAGCATTAGAAAAAGAAATGGTTTCTATTATTCGTGAGAGGCAAAAGAATACTAAGACCAACCCTAATGCAGAAAAAATAAGCGTCGAGGAGATTGATACAAGTTTAATTTCAGACAAACCGAAGGTAGATATCATTAAAAAATCTATCGAAAAAATACCTGAGAAAAAAACGGATAAAGTCGTTAATAATCCTGATGCAGATGACACAAAAACAACGACTACAACAGTACCTAATAAAACAGCACCTAGTAAAACAGCTGTATATGGTCAAGACTTACCTTCTAGTATTTCTCTTCAAGTAGATCCGAAAAACATCACACCTAAAAATAGTTATACTATAGGAACAGGTGACGCATTTGGTATTAATATCTCAGGAGAAAGATATGCTTCTTTTTTACTAACCGTTAATGAAGATGGTTATGTGATTGTTCCTGAAATACCTGGCAGCCGAATGTATTTAAGAGGTTTGACTTACGGGAGATCAAAAGAAGTTATTAGAAGGACACTTTCAAGTATTTTCAATCTTAAAAAAGCTAGCCTTGCGATCACTTTAAATTATGCTAG
>CAZMEH010000892.1:0-1753 GCA_964564885.1 uncultured Saprospiraceae bacterium
CCGTCTGTATATCTGTACAACCTAAGTCGTTTGTTATTCTCAAAAAGACGGTACGTCTTCCGTGTCCAATTCGCGCAGTTGGATAAGTATGACTAATATTCTGAGTAGTATCATTAAATACGGTTCCATCTCCGAAACTCCAATCCCATCGTACTAAGTTTCCTAAAAAGGTCGTACTAGTGTCTGTAAAATTAATGGAAAGCGGCGCACAACCAACGGTTGTGTCTGGCGAAAATCCTGCAAATACATCTGAAACAGATATATCATTAGTCATTATAATTGTATCTCGACAACCATAAATCCCTGTTACCACTAATTCAATCGTATCAAAAATCCCTGCATTTGGATAAGTAATAATTGGATTTGCAGTACTTGAATTTGAAATATTCGCACCTGGTACACGCCAACTATATTGAAAAGCATCATTTGAACTATCCGAAACTTGCACCACTAATGGCGCACAACCATTTGTCGTGTCAATAGAAAACATCGCCTGTGGATCGGTTGTTCTAATCGGTATATTTAAGGAGTAGTTTCTTGGACAACCAAACTGGTCAAGTACTAAAAGTTCGGTATTAAATATACTGTCAACCGTATAAGTCCAAAGCAGTGTATCAGTTGCAGCATTGGAAACATGGACAATCGTATCTGGCACGCCTGTTATCGCATCAACTGAACCTGTTACCCAAATGTATTGAGCAACATTTATACCTGTTGCTGCTAATCTTGCTTCGTGGTCAATACATCCATTTCCAGGTACAACAATAACATATTCTGCTCTTGGACCATCAACAACAATCAAACTTGATTGAACAATGGTGTCTTTACAACCTGCCAAACTTGTGATTATTAATTGAATATCATAAGTATCAGAAACAGCAAAAGTAAAGGTTGGATTTTGCAAATTGGAGATATCAGCAGGATTTCCTGTTCCAAAGTCCCATTCCCATTGAACTGCTGAAATAGAGGTGTCTGCAAATACAACCGTCAGGGCAGCACAATCAGAATAAGTGGTATCTGCCATAAATCCAGCAACCGGTGTTTCTACTGTAACTGTTCTTGTAAATGTAGAATCACAGCCATTCATGTCTATTGTAGTCAGTGAAACAATATATGTTCCAATCGTGTCATAAGCATAATTAGGAACTCTAGCCGTTGAAGTATCTCCATTTCCAAAATCCCATTCATAAGTGATTGCTAAACCCGTCGAACTATTATCTATGCCAATATCTTCTCCAATACAATAAATCGTATCTACTAATTCGAAAGCAGTTACCGATTGAGATGGTCGAATAATAGCAACTGTATCAACTGCTGAACTTCCAAAAATATTTGAAATAGTCAAAGTCACCAGATAAACACCTGCGCCACTTGGCTCGGTATAAGTATAGGTTGGATTGACTGCGTGTGAGGTATCTCCGTTTCCGAAATCCCAAACCCTTCCAAGAGCTACTGTATCAGGAAAAGAAGAACTAGAATCTACAAAACTAACGATCAACGGTGCACAAGCAGTCCAATAACATTCCAAAGTGTCGGTTACTTGATTGCCATTTTCATCCACATAACCATCTATTCCACAAAAGAAATTAACGCCATTCAGTTGGAGTTCAGTCGTATCTGTTTGTGAATTATCTATAAATACGTCCGAAATACATATTGTTCGGGTTGTTGTATCCATGCAACCTCTATCATCGGTTACAATTAGTGTAATATCATACAAACCTGCTGTATCTAAACCCAGAACTGGTGAAAA
>CAZMEH010000893.1:0-14279 GCA_964564885.1 uncultured Saprospiraceae bacterium
ATATTTAAAAATAAACAGTTAGACAAAATTAAATACAATTTACGATTGCAAATACTTGGGCAAATATAAGTTTACCTTGATTTTGTCTAACTGTTTATTTTTAAATATTCAACCGTAAAACGTTAATTTAGTTTTTAAATATTGTAAATTCTATTTTGATCTAAAAAAAAGTATCCTCAAAAGTAATTGTAAAAAAACAAAAAGCCGAGTAATCTCTTACTCAGCTTTAATTTTTTTAATTTTAAGCTAGTAGTTAGCTTCTATAAAATTACTAAAAAAATATTTAGTGTATGTGTTTATTAACCTTAGTTTTTGTTCAATTTCTATTCTTTAATCATTAAACAACCTGAATATTTTTTAGATTGTCCGTTCATAGTTTTCAATTTAATCACGTATACGTAAGCTCCTTTTCTAACTTTCTGATTGTAGAGCGTGCCGTCCCATTCTAAAGACACATCATTTGTAGAAAATAAAAACCCGCCCCATTGGTCAAAAATAGACATTTCAAATGCATCAACATTCAAAGAATGAACTTTAAAAACATCGTTAATTCCATCTGAATTAGGACTAAAACTCTTTGGTATAAAAATCTGTGTTTCACCAATTGCTTCTAAACGTCCTACTTCCATTCTCATCTGTGCCTGCCTTGCAATATGATTATTACTTTGTTCCACAAACCCAAAATGTGTTAATTCAGGTCTAGAAGTTTGAGCAAAAGATAAATTTATTGCTACTAAAGTTAAAATCGTGGTAAATATTAATTTCATATGTATGTAGTGTTTATTTGCTTGTTTCCTACTATACTGATAAAACTATGCCTATTTTTTATTCATACGTTTTTTTTTAATACTTAAACCTTCACTATTTTTATTCACATATATAAAAACTTACATATCAGCAACTTAAGTACATTTTATTTTTAAATAAAATATAAAACAAAAAAATATTGATTTGGTTTTTGTAAATAAGCGTACTTTATCTTTTGAAATAAGCTAAATAAAAATGCATTATTTTGAGACAAATTCCCAAAATAATGCACTTTTATTTAGCTTGTAGACTAAGTTTCTATTTTAATCTTTCTAAGATCATATTCCATAAGTGTTCGTACGGAATCACTTCAATTTCGCTAATCAATCCACGATACTTAAACCTTTCTTCCTCTAAGCGCTGAAAATACTTTTCTGTATTACTTAGGTTTTTAGGTTGATAATCCGCTTTTGCCAATTGCTGTAGCAATCGTATAAAGTTGATCGCTCTATGATAAACTTCTTTTTTTAGCTGTCTATTAGCATATCCTTTTAAGCGGTCGATACGTTCAGTAGCTGCTGAGTAACTTTTCTTTTCAAGGAAAAACAACAATTGAGCAACAACCAATAAAATCGTAAAGACTCTTTGATCTTTTGGATAAAGCACTGGATCATTCAAGAAGCGAGACAAACGAAACTTACGACGTTTTTGCATCTTAAGTATCGGGTTGCGTTCTCCTTGACTTTCAATAATATAATTCAAGTATATATCATACACTCGCCAAACTTCTTTTTCGCCTACGGTCAATCGCTTGAACCTTGTGTTGTTTGTCGCTTTTTTAAATATCGCTAATGCATTGATATAGTTTTCTGTATGCAATGCTAACAATAGATAATATTGCATGAAATCAAACCACGTTTCGCTACCTTCTGGAAATGATTGAAGGCATTTTTCCGCATTAATCTTTCCATTTTTATAATCTTTCAAATGAAGGAAAGCAGACATTTTCTTCATCTGGAAAGTCGCCAACATATCATCTTTATAATAACGAGGATTATCCTCTATATACTTTTCAGCTTTTTTACAAACCTCTAGCATACTATCATAATCGTTCAGCATTTCATAGCGATATGCCCAAACTAGATACATATTATATATAACTATCGGCGAATCGTACATCTCCGAAAGACCAACTAGTGCATCACAATAGACGTCAATCTTTTGCTCTAACTCATGATTTTTCGTCGCTGGCTTATAGTAATTCATGATTACACGCTGATATAGCTCTTCCGAACGGATTTCAGCATCTAATACATTTTGAAATTGTTTACTATATTGATCGTACAGCTCATATGCTTTCTCGTCTTCTATCGTGACAGCGTACCTTCTTAGGATACGAGAACAATTCACAATAACATCGGCGAATTTGAACTTAAGCGCTGTTGTTAATATTTGTTTTGCCAAACTAGCAGCTGTGTGAATAGCTTCATTTGACAACAATATACGAACTAACGTCCAATCTTTGTTACAAGAAAAGTAGGCTCTATCATAGCCTGAAGTTGAAGGCAGGTTTACATCTAAAAAGAAAAGTGTATTTAGTAAACGTTTTCTGAACCTTGATTTTAGTTGTCGGTATTTGTCATCAGTAGGACTACATCCGTATAAAAACGAAGCAGCATCCCTATCATTTTTGAACTTCCCGATCATCAATGCCTCATAGAATTCGTTGAACTTACTATTTTTATGCTTCAAAGAATGGTCATCAAATATCTCTATTTTCTTGACTTTCTTTTTTGTTACAATTTTAGATATCTCAATTAAGTTTTTCATATAATATCTACATTACAAAATCTCTAACTTGCGTTATTGATAATCAAATAACTTACGTCAATATGTATGTCACATATTTGCTGTCGCAATCTAGCCATTTTTTTCTAAAATTGCTAGCTTTAACCGCTAAATTATTCATTTTATTATATTTTTTTTCGATTAGTGACAAGGAATATAATATGAAAGGAGATAAATATTCAGAATTATTAGAACGACACTATAGTCTGTAAAGCTTATAATTCTTTGTCAAACAATAAAAGAAGTAAAATATAAAAAATAATTTTATCCCTATTTTTACATTAAATATTATTTATATATAAAGTAGTTGTTTTTTGTTTTTTAATTTTGTTTTTTGCTTTATTTTTTGCTAAAAAATAATATTCAATCACCCTATGTGACATTTCAATTTGCTTTTAGCCTTTATATTTCAAGATTCTATATATTCACCATAGCATATTTGTAAGGTCAATTTTTGTTAATTTTAAAGATTGACCTGTCATTTATTCTTTTTTTTCATAAAAAATAAAAATTACCACTGTGAAACAAGTTTGTAATTAATGTTATTTTACGAGAAGCGAAATCAAAATAATCTAATTTTATATAGGGTTTGTTCACTAAAAAACTTTAAAACTGTAAGTATGAAATTATATTTTAATTATAAAATTGGTACACTTCTACTATTCTTTCTATTGAGCTCAATCTCAACGATGCAAGCTGCTCATGGCAAAACTGCGCCTAATCAAGTAGGGATTCATCAAACATTAAAAAAACCAAAACCGAAAAATCATTTTCTAAAAAGATTAATTACTAAGAAAAACAACCGAATTGCTACAAATCGTCAGTCAATTTCTCGTGGCGCTATCATTGCACTTATCGCAGGATCGATTGCTTTATGCTGTCTTTTTGCACCTCTTTTAGCGGCTATCGGAACAGGAATTTGGATTTTGGGAGGAGCATTGGCTATAGTTGGTGATATTTTTGGAATAATTACATTAATAAAAATTAAAAACACTGATAATCCTAGAAAGTACACTCGAGAAAAAACCATGGCGGTAACAGGTTTGGTTCTATCGTTGCTTGTAGGTATTATTCCGCTGGCTCTATTAGTCCTTGTTCTACTTACTATTTAATGTAATTTAAATCTCCCTCAATCCCTTCAAAAAAGAGGTTAAGGGAGATTTAACAAAAACTATTGGTTCTCTGAAAATTATTGTGGAAAATGAGATTTGCGAAATCTTGAAGATTTGGCAAATAGCTTGTGGCTTTGATAAAGCTGATTTGCCAAATTTTATAAATTTCGCAAATCTAACTGCACAATAATTTTCAGAGAACCAAACTATTTTACTCCAAAAGAAAAGTCAAATCCTTTTTAGAAAACTTAATTTTTTCATTGTTCTCAATAATATCTTCTGCCAATTGCGTTTTTCGTTCTTGTAGTTTTAAGATTTTCTCTTCAATCGAATCCTTTGTAATAAACTTAATGGCAATCACATTTTTAGTTTGCCCAATACGGTGCGCTCGTGCAATCGCTTGACGTTCTGCCGATGGATTCCACCACGGGTCGGTAATGAATACATAATCCGCAGCCGTCAAATTCAAACCCGTTCCGCCGGCTTTCAACGAAATCAAGAAAGCATTAATCGATTTATCGTCTTGAAATGTCTTAATAGCTCTTTGTCGTTCGTTGCTCGTGTTGCTACCTGTCAGCCAAGTATATTTCCAATCTTCTTTATCAAAATGTTCTTTATATAATTTCAAATGTCTCACAAATTGCGAAAATATCAACGTTTTGTGTCCACCTTTTTTAATCACTGCTAATGCTTCTGTGATGTCTTGAAACTTGCCAGAAGTCGAATTATATGTATCATCAACCAACAAAGGATGATTGGCAATTTGACGCAACCTTGTCAACGTATTCAAAATAACACTACTAAATCGAATGTTTTTATCACCATGATTCTTTAAAATGTAATTCCTTGCAGCAGATTTTTCACGCTCGTAGAGCTTTTTCTGTTGCGGTGCCATTTCAGAATAGAAGATTTTATAAGTCAAACTCGGTAAATCCTTCGCAACCGCCTCTTTCGTTCGGCGCAACATATAAGGCGCAATCAATGATTTTAAGCGTTCTTTTTGAACTTCGTCCTGCTTCCTTTCGATAGGCGCAATAAATGCACGCTTGAAAAAAGTATACGTTCCTAATAAGTCAGGATTGATGAACTGCATTTGCGACCAAAGGTCAGAAAGCGAGTTTTCAATCGGCGTACCACTCAGCGAAATTTTATGCAACGCTTGTAACTGATTAATCGCTTTGAATATCTTAGAATCCTTATTTTTAATTTGCTGACTTTCGTCTAATACGATGTATTCAAACGTGATTTCCTTTAGAAATTCAACATCTCGCAACGCTGTATGATAAGTCGTTAACATCACATCAAAACCTTGCAGCAATTCAATTTTCTTGTGTCTTTTAGTTCCTACGTGTTTGTAAACAGACAACTGTGGCGCAAAACGTTTAATCTCTTCTTCCCAGTTAAACACCAACGAAGCAGGCAAAATTATCAACGCATTCAAAGGAGAAAAATCCTTTAAAGATTCTTGGTATGCACTAAACATATCGAGTTGCTCAATCGGTTTCTGAACAGCACTTCCTATTGGGTTTTCTGCTTTTTTCTCTTTAGCATAAAGCAACATGGCGATAGTTTGCAAGGTTTTACCCAAACCCATATCATCCGCCAAACACGCTCCGAGCTGATTATGATATAAATGTATCAACCATTTCACACCTTCCATCTGGTAAGGTCGAAGTGTTGCCTTTAGTGTTTTTGGTGTAGAATAATCAATCTCTTTGAAATCTTTTTGCAATGCTTCTTGCACTTCTTCATCCGCTTGATCAAATGCTAGGTTTTTCAAAACAGGAAATTGACTTTTCCCTAAACGAACGGCATCTTTTCGGATTTTAGCCAATTGAAATAACGCCTGATAGCGTTCCATCCATTCTTCTGGAATAACAAAATATTCTCCGTTTGGCAACGGATACAATCGCTCATAATTCCGTATATATTGTGCCAAAGAATAAAAAGGAATGGTAAAACCACCCACTTCAATGACACCGTGTATATCAAACCAATCATTAACCTGCTTCAAATTGAGTTGCAGCGTTGGTTCGTTTAATACAATTTTTTTCTCTTCAATACTAAGCTTTTCTATTATAAAACCTTTTTCTTCTAGTTCGGTAGCGTTGACCGTCAACCATTCTATCAGCGCATAAGGCGACTCGTTTTCGTTCTCTTTTAATTTGAAGGATTTGCTTTTTGAATCAACTAAACCTTTGGAAGCTAAAAAATCAATCTTTTCTTTTTCTACCAAAATATTACGTTTGCATTGATGTATTATAATATCATTGCTCGTATTAAATTCAAGATTTGTTTTCTGTTTTAATACGTCTGAAAAATCAAAAATCGCTTTTCCATAATCGAATTTGAGTATCAAACTATATTCGTTAGTCATGAAATTCTTCGTCAAACTAATGCTTGAAGATTTCAAACTATTGTATTTCATTATTTTAAAACCATCTGCCGTAACGTTTGCTTTTGGAATTATTTTAACAATAAATTTTTGAAAATACTCTTTAACGAAACTCTTTCGGATGAAAACTTCATCTTTTTTGATAAATGGTTTGACCATATTACCATTGATATCAGCGACTTTGTAAAGGGTATTATTAATGATAATCCACGCAGGATGATTCGTTATAACCATTACATTACGATTACTCAATCGCCAGGTAAACTCACCATTATTCAACTGCATTTGATAATAAACGCCATCTGCTTTGCGGACAAAATGCAAATCTGGTACTAACTGACGATTACCCAATTTGATATGAATATCTCGAAGCCAATCTTTTCTCCTGGCATCCAAACAAATATGAAAGCCGTTTCGTACAACTCCAGTTAATAAAATATCTAGCTTTTGATGAATATGCTGTAGAATGGCTTTTTTGACGGTAGCATTTTCAAGGATTTTAACTATTTTCTTTTGACGCTTTCCTTTAGTATTGAATTTATTGTATTCTTTTTCGAGTGCAGACACTTGCAAACCATCGACTATTTTGAGCAAAGGACGATGTATTTCAGCAAATGCTGCATCATAATTATCCAATGTATCTTCCGTTACTCGATGTCGAATATAAGTTAATCCTCCGTTCTTTCGAGTGGTAACAAATGCCGACGGCAAATATGAAAATCCCTCGTAGAATTCTATATTATAGACTATTTCGTAAATTTCTTTTGCCAATTTTCTTTCTTTATAGTGATTTAATATCAATAGGTAACAAGCGATTTAATATTTAGATTTCAGAAGTCGAATTTAAAATAAGAAGACAAGTTATAAAAACTCTTTGAAACGGAATGAAGTAGAAAGCTAGTTTTGGTATTTTTAATGAAAAAATAAAGTATTCAATCTTATTGAAACGTTGAACAACTTATTAATTAAATATTAAAACCTGACCAATAAAACTTACGCTCTCTCTGAGCAAAAGTTATTATATATTTTCGCCATTTCTATCTCATCACCTTTCCAAAAAAAGTTAGATTTAATTTCACCTTGAACTTGCAGACAATCTTCAAAATACTTAACCAGTGACCTTTTGTACGCCATTAATTTAGGCACATATTAAATCATTAGCACGTCGATATAACATGACGGTGGTTTCATAAGAAAAGTCAATTCCAACATGTTGTATATAAATATAGGACAATAAGCGCATAGAACCTTCCACTTCTAATTTTTAAAATAAATAGGTAGAAAGCTTTTTGACAACATGTTTACTAAGATTCAGGTAATCTTGACAAGAAACAAAATGGTAATCTTTTTTGTTGTATCTAAAAGCAAATGCCTTCGCTTGATGTGGTTTTAAAACTCGTTGATTGTCGTTACCATCCCAAAAAGTTAAACCGTCATGTAAATAACGAGAATCTACATCATTGAGCGAGCTAATATGGATATTAAACATAACATGGAAGGTATTCATTTGATTATCAATATAATATCCTTTTATTCTACGTGCTTGAGATTGCAGATTTAGCAAAGCTAAGAATACAATTAGGAGGTTTTTTTTCCTGAATTTGTGTGAATTAAATGCACACCAGAAATTAACCTAGTTTGTTCGTTCTTAATAAAAAACGGCGTCTATTTTAACATAAAGCAGACATTAGAATGTTTAACAACTTTTTAATGTTTCAAGAATAACTGAAACTTTAAAGAATAATTGCTAATTTTGACGTATGGAATTACAAGAAGGAAAAGATAAGTTTATTCAAGCATGGGGCACACTTGGCTCTAGCTGGGGCATTAATCGAACTATGGCGCAAGTTCACGCATTGCTATTGGTGTCAAATGAATCTTTATCTGCTGAAGATATTATGACTGAATTAAAGATTTCTCGTGGTAATGCGAATATGAATATTCGTGCATTGATTGACTGGGGCTTGGCTCATAAACAACTGAAACAAGGAGAACGTAAGGAGTTTTTTATTGCGGAAAAGGAAGTCGGAGAAATGATGCGACGTATTATTTTAATGCGTAAAAAGAAAGAGTTAGAACCTGCTTTGAAGGTTTTGAATGAAATCATTCATGTAGAAGGAGAGAGTAAAGAAGCGGAGGAATTCATGCGAGTCATCTCTGAGTTGAAGATGTTTTCTGAAAAAGCGGATGTTATGCTTGAGAAAGTTGCTAAGTCCAAACCTTCTTGGATGATGGGAACGCTTATGAATTTGATAAAATAAAAAAGCCGAGCCAAACTAATGTTAGTAAAGTAGGGCGAACAGCCTGTTCGCCAAGCAAACTTGAACAACAACCTGTAATAAATTAGACCTTATAGATTTCAAGAATCTATAAGGTCTGATTGGTACATTACTTAAAATGCTCTGTTCTATTTCTTATTCTTCTGAAAATACGCTATTCCTAATCTAATTTTAAAATAAGGCATTTCTTCATTCAGTGCTTCAAAAATCGGTTTTGCGGCATATGGTGGTTCTTGCGTTTTAATGATTTCTAGTATCTGCAAAACTTCTTTTTTCGATACATATTTTCCAATCTCAATCTTTTCACCTTTTTCATACAAATATGCCAAGTGCGAATAAATCGTTACAGCATTGAGGTCTCGTTTTTCGGCAATCTGCTCTGGCGTCAAACCTTGCAAATACATCTGGTGTGTCGCAATATAAGTTTGTCCTTTTTTCAGTCTTGTCGTCTCTTTGGCTTTATCTACTACAAAAGCTCGAATGGCTTTCATAAAGGCATAACCATAAGTTTTTAACTTTGTTTTACCGACACCTGAAATATCTAAAAACTCATCATCCGTTGTTGGCAGTTGCTTGATCATATCGTGAAGCGATGCATCCGAAAAGACAACATAAGGTGGTTTTCCTTCTTTTTGTGCAATGGAAGAACGCAATTTTCGTAAGATTTCAAACAACTCACCTCCAATAATAGACCTCTTAGAAGCTTTAGATTTTTGCTCTTTTTGTCTTGCAAAAGCGACATCACGCTTCACTAAGCCTACTTTTTGTTTATTCAACAAAGTATTCTTTCCTGCATCGGTCACTCTTGCTACATGGTTTTCATCATAAGCAATTTCTATTAAACCTAAATTTAATAATTGCTGCATAAAATATAGCCAGTCGCTGTTCGAGTGATTTCCGCCTGCACCGTAGGTTTTTATTTTATCATAACCATTCGTAATGATTTCTTGACGACGAGAGCCACGCAAAATATCTACCAGCATATTCACACCGACATGCTGATTGTTGCGAGCTAATCGAAAAATAGCAGATAATGCTTTTTGAACAATGATTGTTCCGTCAAATTCTTTTGGTGGATTAAGACAAACATCGCAATTTCCGCAATTTTCTTCCAGATGTTCACCAAAATAGGCCAACAAGATTTTTCGACGACAAATCAGTGCTTCTGCAAACTCTTTCATCCGATTGAGTTTAGCGATTTTCACCTCACGGTATTCACTTTCCTCAATCATACTGTTCCAAAATATCACATCTTGGTAACTATAAAACAAAATCGTATCACTCGGCACGCCATCTCGACCTGCTCGACCAATTTCTTGATAATAACCTTCAATGTTACGAGGCATATTATAATGCATCACCCAACGTACATTGGATTTATCGATTCCCATTCCAAACGCTACAGTTGCGCAAACAATGTTAATTTTATCATTAATAAAGTCTTCTTGAATTTTTGAACGATTGCTCGAAGACATTCCGGCATGATAAGCCTCCGCTTTATAATTCCTCGCTTTCAGCTTCTCCGCAATACTCTCCGTAGACTTGCGGCTCATGCAATAAATAATTCCTGCATCGGCTGGACGACTTTTTACAAATGCAACTATTCGGTCAATTCTCTTTTGTGCAGGAAGTACTTTTAAACTAAGGTTTGGTCTATTGAAGGAAGAAATAAAAATCTCTGGATTCTCAAAATTAAGTTGTTGTATAATATCTTTTCTAGTAACCTTATCAGCCGTAGCGGTCAAGGCCACTATTGGAAGCGTTGGGAAGTTTTTCTTCAAAAACGCCATTTTGGTGTACTCAGGTCGGAAATCATGGCCCCAGGCTGAAATACAATGCGCTTCATCAATCGCAATTAAATTCACGGTCAATTGACGCATTAAAGGAACAAAAGATTGTGAAACTAATTTTTCTGGTGAGACGTACAGTAGCTTAATTTTGCCAGCAATCAAGTCGTTTTCAATCAATCGTTGCTCTGTTAGCGATTGTGAACTATTGATATATCGAGCATCGATTCCGTTGGAGACTAATGCTTCAACTTGGTCTTTCATCAATGCTATCAGTGGCGAAATAACTAAACAAACGCCAGGCATTGTGATAGCTGGAATTTGAAAACAAATCGACTTTCCTCCGCCTGTCGGCATCAAAACAAGTGAGTCTTTTTTATCGTAAATCGCTTGTATCACTTCTTCTTGCATTGGCCGAAAAGAAGCATATCCGAAAAAGTCTTTGAGTGCCTGTCGGGCTATTGTTAAATTCATTCTTTCTGATTAGAACAGAGAATATATGAATAATTGAAGAATTATTCTATTCTTTTTATAAGATTTTGTTTCGCAATTTAACGATTTGGTTTGAGATTGCATAATGTTATAAATACTTTATTAACTCAAACCCTGATTAAATCTTAAACTTTTCAATACAATCCTCTAAAAGTCTATATCTAGCCGTTTAACAAGTAATTTAATATTACCTTTCGTTCATTTTAGGGTAAAGAGGAAAAAATAGACGGGAAAAAAATTCTGTTCTTTTGTAAACAAAGACTACTTTCTGTTCTAAAATATTTACAATATATTTATTACTTTTGGGCAAACAAGATTCAATACTATTGGCACAAAATAAAGACATAACACAAGAAGATACATTACTCTGGAAATCCTTTAAAGCAGGTGATAAAAAGGCATTTGCTCAAATTTTCAAAAAATACTACTCCGATTTATTCTATTATGGTCTTAAATTGGTCAGTAATGAAAATTTAGTTAAAGATGAGCTTCAAGAGTTATTCTCAGACCTATGGAAAAAGCGTAAAAACCTAAGTGATATCACGCATGTCAAGGCTTACCTCATCAAGTCCTTCCGTAGAAAAGTATTAAAATCAATTGCTAAAATCCGTAAAATCAATACGGTTGAAATCAGCGAAACGCTGGTGGTTGAGTTTCAATTATCTATTGAAGAATTGATCATCAATGGTGAACAGCGAGATATTGATTTAAAGAAATTACATGCAAGTATTGAAAAATTGAATAAAACTCAAAAAGAAATTATTTATTTAAAGTTTTATAATAATCTTGATTATCAAGAGATTGCAGAAATCACTGGTCTTAAATATCAAAGTATTAGAAATAGTATGCATAAGGCTTTGAAAGTTCTTCGCAATTCGTTTTAAGTTAGGTTTCAGGTTTCAATAAGATGGAAAATATTTAGCTTCTTTCGGTTCCATCTTCTAATTTTGAATATCTTTTTTCACCATTATTCTGGCACCTGACTCCTCCCTCCTCGCTTTTCAACAAAAAATACTTCACTTCTTTTCTAAACAATTTGCCTTCTTATTCTTTTACCTTCTCATAATGTTTAATTTTGTATAAAATTTATAAAATTCATGAAGTCGTTTCTGCACTTCATTAAGTAATTTTTTATGTCAACAGAACCAACACCTAAGACTTTTAACGTATCTTCTAATTCAACTGTATTCTTAAAATACTTTCTGCCAACTATTTGGACTGTATTTTTCGGAACTTTATTTGTTGTCATTCTTTTTGCTGGTCAAGTCAATGTAGGTACGATTGACTCCACTATTTTCAAGTATATTTATGGTTTTGCCTTTCTTGCCATTATTATTTTCATGTATTTTACCTTTTTTAAATTGAAACGAGTTGAGTTTGATGAAAGCTCTGTTTATATCACTAATTATGTTAAGGTCTATCGTTATCCTTTCAGTTCTATCGAACATGTAACAAAACATCATTATGGTTGGTGGCTCATTTATAGAATAGAACTCAAAGAGGCTGGTTTTTTTGGAAAGAAAAGTACTTTTATAGCAAGCAAGAAGCGATTAACGGCTTTTTTGAATGATAATCCTGAAGTGGCTTTAGCTTTAAAAATGGAAGAAACTTTGATTAAAAACTAAAAATAGCTGGACTTTTATGCTTCTTAATACATGGTAATATATTAAGAAGCATAAAAATGTCAGTTCTTTAGACTTTCTAATAGTGAACTTGTTTAGAAAACTCTTATAAGCCTTATCTATATTTCCTCTAATTTTACGCCAAACTTTCCAGAAAAAACAGCCTTCGCTGGCATTTCCATCAAGTTATTCTCATCATTGAAAGCATCAATATTACAAGTCATTGGTTCAATTGCAACCGATTTGCCTGTTGGCGGTGTGTATATTTGAAAATATGGAAACTGTTTCGATTCTTGCCAATACGTTAATTTAACCCGATGCTCTTCTGACACTAAACTAATCGCTGCATGACCTTTTTCTTCCTTCAACTTGAAACAAGTATCAAAAAGCGTATCGCCAAGTAATTTAGATTCTGAAAAATCAGTATAATCCGAAACCTCTCCTGTTGGAATCATATCCGCATCAACTTCTACCTTTTCACAAGCGGGCAATTCTAACATCAAGTTTTTCGCAAATTTACCGATTTTAAAATACGGATGCCAACCAAAACCCATTGGAATAGTAAAATCATTTGGATTTTCAATCTTGATTTCACATTCAAAACTATTGTCTTCTCTCAATGTGTAAATAACCGTAAAATCAAACGGAAACGGATAAGCAAGATTTTCGCCACTGTATGAATGGTGCAAAATTACTTGCGCATTTTCGCCATTCAGTTGAACGTCTTTCAATTCCATTTTATAGAAATCGTCGAACCCGTGCAAAGCGTTATTACCTTTGGTGTCATTGATTGGAAATTCATATTCCTTACCTTTGTAAGTATATTTTCCATCATTTAGTCGATTCGGAAAAGGTAATAAAAAGGCACTTTTATAAGAATCGTGGCTGATTAAACTCGCATAATCATTGTAACCATCAATAAGGTTGAAGGTTTTATCTGCTAGTTTAAATTTTAAATCCGTGATATACGAACCGTTTCCTGGAACAAAAGTTAGCTCACTTTCACCATTACCTATTCGGACTTGTTCTAAGTTTCCAAATGGCTCTTTTTTTACTTGATACATCTGTTTAATAGTTTGCATAGTGTCAAATATACACTTTACATCTAAAAGGATAAAAAAAGTGCCTTATAAAGTGAATATCTTGACTGAAATATTCTCTATTGAAACTGTTTAAGAACTTATTTAAAGGAGGTTCGAGTTGATTTTCTTGTTGGATGCTTTTTTAATATTATTATTTTACAAAACTCTCCTGATGTCTGACACCTAGCTCCTTATTTTTCCAAATGAATATTAGTAAAAGGCAGTCACTCGTTAGTCAAGGAATCTGTAATACTAATATTTAATAGTCGTATTTTGAGTAAATAGAAAAGTTGTTAGAAATGCCAATAATAGACAAAACGTTAATCTTATTTTTAGGTTAGTTACAAATTTATGACATTTTAGAATGTCTGCTTAAAGTAATAAAAATTTCTTTACTTAACTAAGTTACTCCATTTCTTGGAACAAAGATTGAGCAATCAGATACATAATATTCAAAAAACAATTCCATGAAACATCTAGTCCTATTTTTTGCGCTGTTTATAACGAGCCTTACTATTGCACAGGATCATGACGTGCAAAATGCAATAGATTCTATTAATCATGAATTGGATAGTAATTATATTTTCAGTGTTGATAGAGATAAAAATCTAGTCATTCAAGACTTAGAAATCAAAACAAATTATACTTTTTTCTTGAAAAAAATTGATATAAGCCAAGAGTTACAATTCACCTATTTATGTTTAAAATTCACCTGCTCAAATGGTAACACTTGCTTTATGTATGGAGCTTGTTTAAAAACTCACTGCTAATCTCTTGACAAACCATTGATATTACAATACTTCAGCTATTTTTCTTTTGGTAGCCAAAGCTACCAAAAGAAAAATGAGCTTCGTCTTGAAAATCAAGCGTTTATCAATAGTTTTAGCATGAGTTCTTAAACAAGTTCATGAACAT
>CAZMEH010000894.1:0-4996 GCA_964564885.1 uncultured Saprospiraceae bacterium
TAGTTAGGCGATTTTCGGTAAAACCGAAAAACAGTAAAAAAAATGGTTACGGCTACTTTCGACAATTTTTAAATACTTATACTAATTACAATAGCTATCTTTTTAATTTCTTGCGTAACATCAGTTATTGAAATGAATAAAAGTGGAATTTTAATTAAGCTAATCTTAAAGAAACTCTTTAGAACTATTTTTTCGACAGATTTTAAAAACTGATGATTAAAATTATAATTAAAGTATGTTTTTGAAGATTAATCAAATTACATTTGTTCTTATGAACGCTTTAACGAGAGGTCTCTAATTTGGGTTACAAATAGTTTTTTGTTGAAGTGGTTTTTCTAAAGTATCAACGAGCATCTTGCTCGTTTATACTTTTCTTGAAAATAATTGTTTGAAACAGTATACTAGTTTTTAGAAAAACGCTCTATTTCTATTTTTACATTACAAAATCTCTTCTTTTTTAGCACTTTTTGTAAGCCAATATTTTTTTAGCTTACAAAATCTATGTATTTTAGAGAGATTTTGTAAGCTAAAAACATGATATGTACAAGAATTTAATAGGTAGAAAAGACGAGCAGGAAATATTAAAGAAAGCTTTAGGCTCTAACGAAGCAGAAATGATTTCTGTCATTGGTCGTCGAAGAGTAGGCAAAACTTATCTAATTCGTACAGCATATGAGCATAGAATTGTATTTGAAATATCAGGTTTACAAAATGCTACAGGAGAAGAACAATTAAGAAACTTTGCCAACCAATTAAAAAAGTATTCTAACTCTAAAATCACTATTCCTACGCCTAAAGATTGGTTAGATGCCTTTTTTATATTAGTTGACTTTCTAGAATCGACTGATTTAAAAGAAAAACCTGTTGTATTTTTTGATGAAGTTCCGTGGATGGCAACGCATAAAGCTGGCTTTTTGAAAGGCTTAAGTTACTTTTGGAATTCATGGGCAGTTAAACAAAATATTGTCGTAGTGATTTGTGGTTCGGCTGCTTCTTGGATGATTCAAAAAATATTGAGAGATAAAGGTGGTTTACATAATAGAGTAACGAGACGCATTCGGCTGTCTCCTTTTACATTGAAAGAAACAGAGGAATTTTTGATTAATAGAAATATACGTTTAGAACGCTATCAGTTATTGCAAATTTACATGGCAATGGGTGGTATTCCTCATTATTTAAAAGAATTGGAAGCGGGAAAAAGTGCCATTCAAAACATTGATAAAATATGTTTTAGTGAAAATGGCTTGCTTCGAGATGAGTTTATGAGCTTGTATCCTGCGCTCTTCAAACATTCAGATTATCATAAAATGCTCGTTAGAACATTAGCATCTAAACCTAATGGTTTGACACGAGGCGATTTAATAAAGTATTCTAAACTAACCGAAAGCGGGCGAATTACAAAAGTGTTAATGGAATTGACAGAATCTGGTTTTATCACAGATTATCCAGCTTTAGGAAAGAAGAAAAAAGGAAAATTATATCGTTTGACCGATGAATATTCTATTTTTTATATTCGTTTTATCGAACCTAATTTATCTGAAACACAAGGTATTTGGGCAAGTTTAGGACAAAGTCAATCTTATAAAATATGGTGCGGATACGCTTTTGAGAATGTCTGCTTAAAACATATTTTACAAATTAAAAAAGCATTGGGTATTTCTGGTATTTACACTCGTTCGGCTTCTTTTCATCAAAAAGCAGATGCCGAAAATCGAGGTACTCAAATTGATTTACTAATTGATAGAAACGATAGAACTATTAATGTAGTAGAAATCAAATTTTACGATGGTACTTTTTCTATTTCAAAAGATTATGCAAAAAAATTGAGAGATAAAGTACAAATATTCAAAGAAACAACACAAACGAAAAAGCAAATTTTTCTAACGATGATAACCTCTTTGGGATTGAAATCAAATACGCATAGTCTTGGTTTAGTTGATAATAATTTTGATTCAGATATTTTGTTTGAATAAAATCCGACCCTTAATACCCGAAGAAGCGCAATTCAGATTATCATGCCCCATTCAACTGCATTTCTCAACGATTTGTCTTAATGTTTATTTAAAATCACCTCGTTCAGATTACATTATATGTTGCAGTTAGTCATTAAGACAATGGGACAAACCTCACTGGATGAAAAAAACAATAGTTTAGCAGAAATTGTCAAATAACCTATATATTTTAAATAAATTTATCGTTATATATTAAACTAGGTCTATTTATTGTTAATTATGAACTAGCTTATAAGTTTTAAATAAAAAAACACTCATCTCATTTTAAAGGAAAAAATATGAATTCTATAAAAAAACCATTGAAAGCACTACTCTACATTCCTGTAATCATGGTTGCCGCATTTTTAGGCGTTGCGACTACGACAGTCGAGGATGGAAAATATTTTGAAATCTCGAAGAACATTGAAATATTCACGAATTTATATAAAGAAATCAACACATTTTACGTAGACGATGTTGACCCATCTCGCTTGATGCGAACGGGTATTGATGCGATGTTGGAATCACTTGATCCATATACTAATTACATTTCTGAATCTGAAATTGAAGGATTTAGAATGATTGTTAGAGGTCGTTATAGCGGAATTGGTGCAACGATTGACCGTAAAAAAGGAGAAGTTTTCCCTTTCATTTCTGAATCTTATGAAAATTTCCCAGCGCAGAAAGTAGGTATCAAAACAGGCGATGTGCTACTTTCTATTGATGGAAAAACGACAAAAGATAAAACGACAGATGATATTAGTAACATCCTAAGAGGTGCGCCAGAAACGAATGTTGCTTTAGAATTGCGTCGTCCAAATGGTGAAAACTATAAGGTAAATGTTACTCGTCAAGAGGTTAAAGTTCCAAATGTTCCTTATTATGGAATGGTGAATAATGATATTGGTTATCTTACTTTAACGACTTTTACAGAGCAAGCTGGAAAGAATGTGGCTGATGCGTTGAAAGCTTTGAAAACTGAGCATCCAAATATGAAAGGTGTTATTTTTGACCTTAGAAATAATGGTGGTGGTCTTTTGAATGAAGCGGTAAATGTTTCCAATGTATTTGTACCAAAAGGCGAAATGATTGTTAATACTCGTGGTAAAGTAAAGGACAGGGATCAAGATTTTCCAACGATGAATGCCCCTGTTGATTTGAATATTCCTTTGATTGTTTTGATAAATAGCGGTTCGGCTTCGGCTTCAGAAATTGTAGCTGGCGTTATTCAAGACTTGGACAGAGGTGTGCTTGTTGGTCAAAAATCTTACGGAAAAGGTTTGGTTCAGAACACAAGAGACGTTGGTTTCAATTCTCGTGTGAAGTTGACTATTGCAAAATATTATATTCCTAGTGGTCGCTGTATTCAAGCGGTGAGCTATAAGGACGGAATGCCAATTGAAATTCCAGATTCTTTGAAGGCTGTTTTCAGAACTAAAAATAACCGTCCTGTGCTTGATGGTGGCGGTATTTTTCCTGATGTAAAGGTCATTGATGATACAAATGAAAAATTGGTAAAAGTATTAATGAAGCAAAATTTGATTTTTGACTTTGCGACTAACTACGTGAGTACTCATTCAAACATAATAGCTGCTAAGGAGTTTTCTCTTTCTGATACGGATTATCAATCTTTTGTTAATTCTTTGTCTGATAAGGATTATTCTTATAAAACAGATAGTGAAAAGGCGTTGAATGCTTTGATAAAAAAAGCAAAAGAAGAGAACTATTATAATGCACTTCAAGCAGATATTACTAGTATGCAACAACAAATTCAGACGGATAAAGCGAATGATTTGACGAAGTATAAAAAATCTATTAAGGATTTGTTAGAGCGTGAAGTTGTTTCTCGTTATTACTACGAAAAAGGTAGAATCGAAGTTGGTTTGAAAAATGATGATGAGGTGAAAGAAGCAATTAACTTGATTAACGATCCTGCTCGTTACAAAGAGTTGCTTTCTGGTAATTAGTCCGTACAAGTTAATTACAAAAGCTAAACTTCCCAAGTCTTGAAGACTTTGTAAGTTTTTGTTATCCTAAAAAAGCTGTATTTCTATTAAAGAAATACAGCTTTTTTTATTTCTTATAAGTTCTCTTGATTATATTTGCGACCTCAATTTGAAAGAATTATGATATTATCTATAGATACAGCAACAAAAATTTGTTCCGTTAGCATTGCGAATGCAGGACAAATTTTAACTATTCAAGAAAATACGGAAGGTTTTAGTCATGCTAGTAAGCTAACGACCTTGATTCAGAAAGCTTGTGAAGCGGCTCAAATTCAATTAACGGATTTGGATGCGATTGCGGTGAGTATTGGGCCAGGTTCTTATACTGGTTTGAGAATTGGTTTGTCAACCGTGAAAGGAATTTGCTTTGCGCTGAATAAACCATTGATTGCCATTGACACATTGAAAGCATTAAGTGTTGCCAGTCAATCGGCTACTGATTTTGAAAATGCGCTTTATGTTCCGATGATTGATGCTCGCCGAATGGAAGTTTACACCGTTTTTTATGATAAAAATGATGCAATCGTTGAACCGAAACAATCATTTATTATTGATGAAAATAGTTTTAGTAAACTATTAGGTCAGTATGATAAGATTGTTCTTTCTGGTGATGGCGCTGAGAAATGTAAGGAACTTTTAAACAGCGAACAGTTTCATTATACAGAAATTATTTGTTCTGCAAAGCACCTTGCACCGCTTGCCTTTACTGCTTTTCAAAACAAAGATTTTGCTGATTTGGCTTACATTGAGCCAACTTATTTTAAGCCGCCAAATATTACAAAACCTAAGAGTAGATTATAAATGGTTTAAGGTGGAAGATATTTTTGAAATGTCTTCCACCTTCTATATCTATTTCATATACGGTTTACCAATAATCCATGCTTCATTAATAGTCTTTATTCACAAAACTTAATATGCCTACAAAATCATCTTTTAAATTTACAGTTCGTTAAGTTTTCAACACTATCATGCAAATGTTTTGCTAACTTCATTCTTCTG
>CAZMEH010000895.1:0-2296 GCA_964564885.1 uncultured Saprospiraceae bacterium
TTTTTGTTAACGTACAGGCTGCTTTAAGTAAGAAAACAGAAGTCAGAAGTCAGACCGTCCCAAATACTCGGATTGGCGTCAAGGATAATGTTTAGTTCTTTTGCAGTAACCCAGAATATATATTCTGGGTTACTGCAAAAGATTTGTATTGACAATAGTAGTGATTTTCAACGCTTTACAAACTTCCTTGACGATAATCCGAATGCTCGGGACTGTCAAAATTCAAACAAAAAAACTGCTGACTATCAATTGTTTATAAAATAAAGCGATACGTGAGTGTTTTTATCTTGGCACTTAAAATAACGCTGGTTGATTGGTCAATATCCAGTTTCCTTGAACATCGGAATAACCACCTTTCGGAAATACTTTAAGAAAGATATTATTATAAAAATGGTCCGTTGCTTTCTTATCTTTTTTGGTCAAATAAAGTCGATTATACATTAAGATGCCCTTTTCTCCTAGCACCTTTTTTAAATAAAAAAGGAAATCTTCACTTTCAAACTTAGACGGCACTACATCATCAATAAACAAATCTACGCAAACAATATCAAACTCTTGTTGACATTGAATCGTATATGCAAAAGCATCTGCCTGAACCATCTCAATGGGAGATTCCAAATATTGAGTTACATATTTATCTGCTAAATAAATGACTGTTTCATCAATTTCAACGCCTGTGTAATGATAATTTTTCTTAAAACGCTTTTCTAACATAAACGGAATGCTACCCAAACCAAAGCCTAATACGAGCATATTTTGAATATCAAACCGTTCCAATCCGAGTTTTCTAAATGCTCGTTCATAATTAGAATATAAATCGCCATAAGAATAAATGGCGTTTTCGGTCAGTAGTTGCATTCTTCCTCGACTCAATACCACATGAAGTTCTTCGCTGTAGTCGCTGCCTGTGTGTTCAAGTGGAACATCAGAAACATAGCTTAACAATTTTTGTACAAATGTAGGTTTCAATTTTTTGTTAATTTAGTTATTTGTTCCGCAAATCTAGTAAATACCGATAGACTTTATTAAAAAATATCTATTAAAAATTGATAAATAACGTCAGGCAGCTGACATTGCCTTTGCCAAAATTATATGGACATTATCCAACTAATAACCTAATTTCGTTTTTTTGTGTTGCATCTCATTAGTATTTCATATATTTAACGGCACCATCTATCCGAATCAGTTCTTACAAAAAAAACACTTTGGCTATAAAACAACAACTATTTATTTTTCTTTACAGTATATTGCTTATTTCTACTACGGATTTGAATGGGCAATCTTTATCTAATACAAATAATTACATTCCAAATACCCAACACTTCACCACCTTGGATGGCTTGTCTCACAGAAACGTATTGTGTGTATTTCAAGACCGTGAGGATGTGACTTGGTTTGGCACTCAAAACGGGCTAAACCGCTTCGATGGCTATCATTTCAAACATTGGTTGGGTAAGAATCAGGGGGTGGATTTAAAATATATATATAGCATTACTCAAGATGATAAGGGTTGGCTGTGGATAAAAACGGGTTCAGAGAATACGGGTGAGGATGTTATTTTTTTCAATCCTAAGACTGAAATCTTTCAAACCATTACAGAAAGATTTGGTGAGGACTGTGTTTTGTTAGATATTATATATGTTAGAAAAAATGGGCAACAATCTTTCTCAACAGATAAGAACGGGACGGTTTTTTTTTATAAGAGAAAAGAAAATACGACTATATTATATAGTTACCATTCTTCGATAGGTTTTAGCAAAATAGGAACGCCGGCAATATTAAAAAATAAAGAATATTATATTAATTATATCTCAGCGGAAGGTGACTTTTTTATTGAATATAGGGATTTTAGGAAGGATTCGAATAAGACAGAAACCGCTGTCTTCTCTTTATCTAAGAACGCTTTAGTCTTGACTCGGTATGGAAAGATTAACGCTAAAACCTCCATTTGGAGTCCGAAGATAAATCATGGGAATGGTCAGGTATGGAATAAAGGTGTAAATAATATCATAAGCGTATATGATGCACACCAAAATCTAATCATATCCTTAGATGATAAACGCCAAATGCCGTATAAACCCAAGTTCTATTTTGATAAAAAAAATAGGACTTGGGTTTATACGGCATTTGGCGTTTATCTTATTGAACTCAAAAAAAATCAATTTTCTTTTTTCGAAAATATTGAATACGGCGATAGTTGGTTACCACCTGTTCGTGGAATTATAGTAAATTCGACTGAAATGACAGTAGCTTTCCAAAATAACGATGTCGGAAAATATGACTTCAAATCAAAGCA
>CAZMEH010000896.1:0-1543 GCA_964564885.1 uncultured Saprospiraceae bacterium
CAATCGTTTGCTTTAATAAATTAGATGTTTGTTTCATTATTATTATTTAAGAAAATACGCCTACTCTAATTGGTTTTCGGCTTACCCATTTTATTTCCATTCTTATGCCTAAACATTTAGAAAAGTCCATTACTTACTTTGCTGGAGAATTTGAATTGGAAATATCTCTGAACAGTTTCCATTTGCCATCTTCCTTTTTCCAAAGACCAATATATTTTTCTACGGTAACAGCCTCATCGCCAATGAAAAACGTTAACTCGCCTTCTTCTGCAATTAAGTCCGCTGTTCCGTAAATATTTTCGATTCTTATATCGATTTTGGTAATATCTGATTGAACAAGGCTCGCCATAGCCGTTTGAATGTTAGTTCTGCCGACTATCGATGGCGCTCCTGCACTCATAATTCTTGCATCTACCGTATAGTAATTGGCTAAACCAACGGAATCTCCTGCTATAAGCAGTGTTGTGAAGTTTTGGTTTGCTGCTTCGATTTCTGCCTGGGCGGTTGCTAAATCGAACTCAGTAACGGTCTCTGCTTTTTCGTCACAGCTTTGAAAGCCAATTGCGAAACTGCAAATTACAAGCAATACAATCGTTTGCTTTAATAAATTAGATGTTTGTTTCATTATTATTTTTTAAGAAAATACGCCTACTCTAGTCGGTTTTCGGCTTACCCGATTTTTTATTTATATCGTTCGTCAACCCACACAACGCTGTTGTTGGAGCGTTGTATTTCTACTTATCAAGCGTAGTTGAATCTGCAGCTATTGGGATAATCGTTGCAGTTTCATTAGAGTGAATTACTTTCCAAGAATCGCCAATTTTTCTAAAAACTAATACTGCTGAAAATGGATCTATTTTCATTTGTTGCCCATCTTTCATAGTAGTAAGTGCTGATCCTCCATAAGTTAAAATGACCGTTTTCTTGTCAATAAACGTAAACTTCAAGGTAGTTTCATTAAATTTTTGATAATCCATAATATCAAAAAAATCTTTAGATGATTTTAGAAAACCCTCAGAATCAGTAATTACAGCATTATTGATAGAAATAAACTCAGGACTATCTGCGTAAGCTTCGGTTGCTTTTTCAAAGTTTCCAGCCTCACTATTTTCCACAATTTGTTTAAGTATCGTTTCCAGTTCAGATTGAATAGTTGCTTTATCCTGTTCTGTTAATACATCTACTTTATTGGTAGTACACGATACGAGTAAAAAAAATGCTAAAGTCAGCACGGTCAAAATTAATTGTCTCATTATTATTATTTAAGAAAATACGCCTACTCTAATCGGTTTTCGGCTTACCCGTTTTTTGTATTAAATTGCTAAACAACAGATTGTATGCGAAACCTTACCATTTAGGACTTATTATCGCATATACATTATTATTTTTTTCTTTACAATTTTTCGTGTATATGTCGCATCCAACTTTTGTTGGACACGACCGTTATATACATTACAAATAGTTTGTTTTTCTATTTAGAAAACCCATTTAAAGGTACTTTGACAGGTTTGAAATTCATTCCTAATTCTTTTATTGCAAGACT
>CAZMEH010000897.1:0-3996 GCA_964564885.1 uncultured Saprospiraceae bacterium
AAAACGAAACGTGAATTTGGCGATATTCAATTGCATATAGAATTTAGAACACCTGCTGTTGTTTTGAAAGAAGGACAGCAGAGAGGAAATAGCGGTGTGTTTTTTCAAGAACGTTATGAAGTTCAAGTTCTCGATAATTACGAAAATAAAACCTATTCAAACGGTCAAGCGGGTTCTATTTATAAGCAATCAATGCCCTTAGTAAATGCTTGTAAAAAGCCTGGAGAATGGCAAACGTATGATATTATTTTTACTGCGCCACGTTTCAATGCGGATGGTATTCGTACTGCGGCTGGTCATTTGACAGTTATTCAAAATGGTATTTTGGTTCAGAATAATATTGAAATTCGAGGAAGTACCGAATATATTGGTTTGCCTAAAAATATTGCACATGGAAAGGCTTCTATTATACTTCAAGATCATGGCGACAAGGTAAGTTATAGAAATATTTGGCTTAGAGAGTTGTAGAAAAGATAAAATGCTCGTGGCGAGAACTCGCTATGTGATTGTAAAAATGTTTGAATATTTGAGTTTTGGAAACTTTAATATTCAAGCATTTGTTATTTTATAGAAATCATAAACTTGACCTTTATTGAGAAAAAGTGTATTTTTATATAAAACGGTAAAACATGAAAGCAATTATTGTTAAATCAGATTATGAAATAGAACGAGGAAAACCTATACCCAGTAAAAATCATGCGTTTGCACAAACTCGCCTTATTGTAGCGTTTGCTACTCAATTCAAACAATATCAAGTTTTATCAGAAATTAGCCTTCAATTAGGAGAAGGTACAAAAGTACCAGACTTAGCAATTTTTGAAGATATTAAATTTACGCCAGGTCAAGACGAAATTCGAGTGACGCAGATGCCACTTTGCGCTATTGAAATTTTATCACCAAAACAAAATTTAGGCGATTTATTGGCGAAAGCGCATAGTTATTTTGAAAATGGTATTCCATCTTATTGGCTAGTCTTACCAGATTTGAAATCTATTTATGTATTCACATCGCCTCAAGATTATGTTGTCTTTTTGAAAAAAGAAATGCTAAAAGATGAGATTTTGAATATTGAATTAGATTTGAAAGATGTTTTTGGCTAGGGGCTTCGTTGTTTTATTGTGCTTTATTGATATTCTAGTCTACTCCTTCTATTCTGTCTGTATAAACGCTAACTAATTTGTATCCTTGACTTAACTCACAAGCATTAACCCAGATTAAAGAAAGAAATTCATGAAATTTTTTTAATCTCATGTTTCCAACACGGATATGGATAACTTTAGGAGGAGGTTCAGATAGAATCATTTTATCCGAAAAATCGCTATCTTTTGTAACAACAGTAAGTTCATTTTCTTTAGCATATTCCCATATTTGTTCATCTGTCCATTCATCGTTAATGTCTTTCAGGTGTATATAGTCAGAATTATTCCAAATCGAAAAATAATATGGAAGATTAGCGTCAATTAAATATTTCATGCTGCTTGCTTTATTGTATAACGACGCTTCATTAATTCTATCGCAAAGTTTAAACAAGCATCAATATCCTCTTCTACTAATGATGGATATTGATATAATATATCTTCTCTAGTATCTCCTGCTTGTAAATATTCAAGAATCGTATGAACTGTAATTCTTTTACCTCTAATAATAGGCTTACCATTACAAATTCTATCATCAATTATAATTCTATCCATAATATATCTCATAATCCTTCTTTTTTATCTGACATTATAAAATCACTAAATACTATTCCTTAAACGAATAATATTTATTTTAAGTTCTTTTAGTTTGAAATCAATAATTCCCAACAGATAACATGACCAAAGTACAAGCAATTTCTGTTTCTATTCCTTTCTCATTAGCCAACTTTATTAGTTCAATATTTTCAGTCCCTGGATTAAAAATAATGCGCTTTGGATTCAAATCATTAACAATATAATTGTAATAAGCTTTTTGACGTTTTGGATTAAGATAAAGTGTAACGGTATGAACATCTTCAACCGCTGGCTCACCATTCAAAATCTCAATTCCCGCAATTGCACCTTTTTTAATACCAACGGGTACCGCTTCAAAACCATTGCGTTTCAAAGATTTGACCGCTTTATTTGAATACCTTGTTTCGTTAGTGCTTGCACCTAGAACGATTGTTTTTTTTATCATATCAATTCCCTTTGTTATTCTTTTTATATCAGTTTAGATATTTATAGTCCGTTCCGCATTAATGAAATAAAACACAGGTTGTCAGTCGCAGGAGGAACTGACAACTGATTTTACTTCATCAATGCAGGTCGTTGAGTTAATTCGTGATAACAAATAACGTCTTCTGCATAGTAATGACAAACCATACTTTTACGGGTTGTTCCTTTTTGAATAATCGGGCTTCCACCGTGTAATAGGTTAGAATGCCAAATCAAAACATCGCCACGATTCGCATGGAAATATTTTTTTTCAAATTGATACTCTTCAATGACTTCTCCAATTTTCTCTTCGTAATTTGGATAATTTTTCTTGCCTAACATCACTTTAGTATGTCCAGTTTCATAATCTGGCGAAAGCACATAAGGCGAACGATGAGATTTTGGATAATAGAATAAAGGACCATTTTTAGCATCACAATCTTCGAGTGCGGTCCAAGTCGCAATCAAGTAACCTTGCGGTTCGGTCGTCATGTGAATAAAATCAGAATGCGCTCGCTGTTCGCTTCCTTCAATGAAATTGATACTTTGAAACGGAATAACTCTTCGTCCAAGTAAAAAGTCTAATAAGCGAATGAGTTCTTTATTTTTAAAAAACCGCAGCGCCGCATCAGACACTTTATAAGCATCCATTATTTTCTTATCTGTAAAATTGAAACCAGCTTTCTTGTCAGATAAAATTTCCTCAATACTTTGATTAAGTGAATCCGTTTCATTTTCTGGATAGAAGTTTTTTAAAACCAAATAACCATTATCAATAAAATTCAAAATAGCTTCTTGCGTGACAGAATCAAAGGTTTTAAAATCAGGATGTTGCTGAACAACTTCCCTTGCATTAGGCTTATCTATCCACGGAATACCATCTTGATGTCGAGGAATTTCTTGGCTGCTGATATTTGAAAACACAGATTTCTTGACGCCGTATTTTTTATACAACTTCTTATTGTGCTCTAGTTTACCAGCATTTAAATAGTTGTTGATAACATAAACCAACTTCAAATCTCTTAAAAATCCTGTGTACTTTTTGAATATATCTCTTAGTGATGCCATTTTTTAGATTTACGGCTGCCTGACGTCAGGCAGGGTTTTAAACGATTAACAGTTCGTCCTGTGACTGTTATTCTATTTACTTGGTAGAAAATGAAATGACTAATAGTCGGATGACGAACTACTAACATTAATTTTCTACACTTGCCAATTGATTGTTTCTTTTCCTTGTTGCTCTAAAAGTGTATTGCATTGCGAAAAATGCTTGCAACCAAAAAATCCACGAGCCAACGGCGATGGGTGAGGAGCTTCCAAAACGTAATGTTTTGAAGTATCGATGAGCGCTTTCTTTTTGCGTGCAAAATTGCCCCAAAGCAAAAATACGATTCCTTCTCGTTTTTCGGAGATATTTTTAATCACAGCATCGGTAAATTTATGCCAACCTATTTTTTTGTGCGAATTTGGTTTCTTATGCTCAACCGTTAATCCTGCATTTAATAAAAAGACGCCTTGATTTGCCCAATCTGTCAAATCGCCATGAAGCGGAATTTTAAACCCATCAATATCCGTTGCTAATTCTTTATAAATACGCTTGAGCGAGGCAGGAACTTTCTCACTTTGAGGAACAGAAAACGATAAACCCATCGCTTGATCTGGACCATGATATGGATCTTGTCCTAAAATAACAACTTTAACTTTATCAATTGGCGTTGTATTAAAAGCATTAAAAATAAGAGAATCTGTAGGATAAACCATTTTTCCTGCTTGCTTCTCTTGTCGTAAAAAAGCATTGATAGCAGCGAAATAGGGTTGTTCA
>CAZMEH010000898.1:0-5571 GCA_964564885.1 uncultured Saprospiraceae bacterium
GATTTTGCAATAGTTGCCGTTCGGAGCGATGGAAATATGTTTGATATGAATTGGGGCTTGATTGATAAGTCTGGAAAAATTATCATACCCACAGCGCATCAAGAAGTAAAAGATATGGACGAAGGTTTCTTTGCTTTAAAGAAAAACGACCTTTGGGCATTTGCAAAAGATACAGGAGAAATCATCACAGATTTTAAATATTTGAGAGTTGCTGAATTTGAAGATGGAAACGGTCAAGCTATTTTTAAACACAATGAAGCGGAATGGACGGTTTATATTGATGAGCATGGTCAAGAAATTGGAGAAGTCGAAGAAGAAAATGTAAGGGTTTATTATGATGACGAAAGTTATGATGATGACGAGGATGACGACGACGAGGATTATGATTATGATGAATATTAAATTCAAGTATTGAGTTCGTCAATTGAAAACTCAATAACGTAATAATTCAATAGCAAGTTCTAGCCAAAGGCACTTTAACAAATTAACAATTATTTTATGAAAATATATACAAAGACAGGAGACGCAGGGACAACAGGATTATTCGGTGGAAAGCGTTTGCCAAAAAATCATTTAAGAATTGAAGCTTACGGAACGGTAGACGAATTGAACTCTTATGTTGGTTTGGTGCGTGATGTTGCTACAAATGATGACGTTCGTGATTTGTTGAAATCTGTTCAAGATAGATTATTTACAATTGGTTCAAATCTAGCATCTGACCCAGACAAAAATGTCATTACGCCAGATTTGAATCCTGCTGATATTGAAGCATTGGAACAAGCGATTGACCAAATGAATACAGAGTTGCCAGATTTGCGCAATTTCATTTTGCCAGGCGGACATACAACGGTTTCATTTTGTCATATTGCTCGCTGTGTTTGCCGCAGAGCGGAACGCTTGACTGTGGCACTTCATGAGAATGAACCGATCGAAGCCTTGATTTTGAAGTATTTAAATCGCCTTTCTGATTATTTGTTTGTGTTGGCTCGCAAGCTTGGGAAAGATTTAGGTTCGGAGGAGATCGCTTGGACTAGTCGATAGTTAGTGGTTAATTATAGGTTGTAATGATAAGTTTTACAGTTGAAAATTGTTAGATGTTCGTACGCAGCGTATAATCCGTTAGTTTTAATCAAGAAATTTAGAAAGTTTAAAAACACATTTTAAAGACAGAGAATCTAAAAAGGATACATTTATACTAGTAATTGTATCCTTTTCTGTATTGTTGTTTATGATTAGAGGCTAGTGCGTCTAGACCTATTTAAAAAAGTGCTTTCTCCTAAGAATGTAAAGCATTTTTTATGAGAAAGCATTTCTTGTTTATGAATAAATCAAATCGAATGAAAGCAATAAAACTAATATTAGTGATTTTAACCTTGATAGGTTCTAAGAATACGGTTTTTGCGCAAAGCCTAAGAGACACGTTAACAAGAGATTTAATAGAATTTGCAAAGGCAAAAGATTTTGTCGGATTTGCTGTTGGAATAGTGAATGAGGATAGTTTAATCTATTCAAAGGGTTTTGGCTACGCATATAAGAAGACAAAAAGACCATATACCATAAATACCCTACAACCGATTGCTTCAATTTCAAAAACACTAATAGGCGTTTCTCTAATGAAAGCACAAGAAATGGGAAAGTTGGATTTAGATGATGATATTAATAAGTACTTACCTTTTCCGATAATCAATCCTTATTACCCGAATGAAACAATCACAATTAGACAATTGGCGAATCATACATCGACACTAAAAGAGCCAAAATATTTACACGCTTACATATTTAAAGAAGACTTGCCCCTTTTACATGAGAATTTAGAAAATAAAAAGCTAAAAAGACAAGCAAGGTCTGACGTAAAAGAAAGGAATAAAAAATCAACTAAAGAAATTGACCGAATATCAATCATAGAGTTTACAAAGGAGCGTTTTCATCCGTCAGGTAAATATTATAAGAAAAAGAATTTTGTGAAAGCTACTCCTGGAACGGAGTATTACTATTCTAATGAAGGAGCAGCATTAGCGGCTTATATCGTAGAACAAGCTACGGGAACTAATTTCATAGAATTTACAGAGGAGCATATACTTCAACCGTTGAAGATGGAAAATAGTAGTTGGGATCATAAATCATTAATGGAGGTTGAAGGTGTAAACCGATCAAAACTTTACTATTTTGGTCAAGAAATACCACGATTTGAAGACATAACTTATCCAGACGGCGAACTTGTAACCAGTGTTTCTGATTTTAGTAAGTACATGATTGCTATGATAAACGGTTACAATGGAAAAGATAATATCCTGTCGTCAGAAAGTTATAAAGAGATGATGACAAAAGCTGGAGCGTCAAGTGAAGAAGCCATATTATGGGAGGTTGATACAAAATATAGCGGCTACATAGGCTATAGTGGTGCAGATATGGGAATATTGACTCTGGGACATTTTTTCAAAGAAGAGAAAATGGGCGTGATAATATTCTCAAATACTTCTCATTTGGAAGGAATAAATCAAGATTTTATAAGTTTGTTCTTTATGCTGAAAAAATACTGTGAAAAATTGGATAGTCTTAAAATGGATGCTCTTAAGATAGATTAAATTTTCAACAAGGAAGCGGCGCAAATTGCCGCAAAGCTTATGGTTGCGTTGCTATGAGTCGTTGGTGGCAAGACAAAAAATGAAAACCTTAATCGAATTTTTACGTAGAATTAGAAAGGAATACAATATATTTACATTGTGCAATTCAAAAAATAGTTCAAGCATTAGACAAATGAGGAATAGTATAAGTAACGAAAAATATATCAATCCATTAACTGATTTTGGATTCAAAAAGCTATTTGGAACAGAACCTAATAAAAACCTTCTGATAGATTTTTTAAATCAAATCTTGCCAAATGATAAAAAGGTAGCAGATTTAACTTATTCTTCTACGGAAGAATTAGGAAAAACTCAATTGGATAGAAAGGCTATTTTTGATTTATACTGTAAAGGGAAAAATGGCGAACGTTTTATTGTAGAAATGCAAAAGGCGAAACAAAACTATTTTAAAGATAGAAGCGTTTTTTATTCGACTTTCCCAATACAAGAACAAGCCAAAAAAGGAGATTGGGATTATCAATTAGAGCCAGTTTATTCGATTGGAATATTAGATTTTATATTTGATGACCATAAAACTGATCCTACTTTACATCATGTCATTGAGTTTAAAAATCAAAGAGGAGAAGTATTTTTTGATAAGCTTAAATTAATATATTTAGAATTACCTAAATTTAAAAAAAAGGAAGAGGAGCTTGAGAACCATTATGAAAAATGGCTTTATGTGCTGAGGCACTTGTCAGAATTGCAAAATCGCCCAAAGAAATTACAAGAAAAAGTATTTAAACAATTATTTGAAGCCGCTGAAATAGCGAGCTTTACAAAAGAAGAAAGAGATGCTTACGAAGATAGCTTAAAGCATTATCGAGATATAAAAAACATCGTAGATACTTCGAGAGAAGAAGGGCGAGAAGAAGGTATAGTGGAAGGTATTGAACAAGGTATAGAGAAAGGTATTGAACAAGGAAAACTTGATATAGCAAGAACAATGAAAGCGGATAATGAGCCGATAGATAAGATTATGAGATATACTCAATTGACAAAAGAGCAAATCGAAAAAATATAAAAACTACTTTTATTCAAACTTAAAATACCCGTGATACTTTTTTGAGCGTCACGGGCATTTTAATAAAAAACAATCGTCTAAAACTGATACCTCACTCTAACATGTAAATTTCTACCTTTTTGCGGAAGCCTAGAAGAGTATAGTGTATCATCAGCAGCCCTCACTCCAGGTGAAAAGTATTCTTTATTAAAGATATTATTACCAATCAAATCAACCTTGAAGCCAGTGTTTAGAACCTTGTAACTAACGACGCCATTAAATACCGCATAAGGCTTAAAAAAGTCTGGATAAGGATTAGTGGAAACCGTTGTACCAACACCTGTTTGACGTTTGCCAACACAGTTTGCCCTTAGATTGAAATTGAAATCATTCCATTTGTAATTTCCGCCAATATTGAACTGATGTGTTGCAATATCTCCAACCCTCAATTCTGTCCCAGTTGGATTTCCTGCGTTGTCTGTATCTTTAAAAATTGGATTGGTTAGCGTATAATTGAAATATCCTTCAAGATTATCATACTTAAAAGTAGCAACTACGTGTCCGCCTGTCACCCTTTGACGACCTTTAGAAACAAAATAGGTGGTTGAAGTTCCGTCTGCCAGAACACTATCAGCCACTTCAAGGATATTTTTATAGTCAGCAAGATAAGCTACGGCTTCTATTATAAATTTCTTTTTTATAAATCGTCGAGCACTTATTTCATAGTTGATGACTTCTTCTAATTGAAGGTCTGGATTTGTGATTTCTCGTTGATCTTCTACGGTAGAAAAGCGATCAAAGTTCGTAGGAGCTTTAAATGCAGTCGCAAACATACCTTTGAAAATCCAATTTTTAGGTTGATAAAAAACAGCAAACCTTGGATTCATTTTACTATATTTAACAGCACCTTCTGCAATATTGGTATAATCAAAACGGTTTCCAAGAGTAAACTTCAACTTCGGTTTAAACTGATATGTCAATTGAACATATCCAGCAACATCTCTTGAAAAAAGCGTTCTTGGCACATTGTCAGTATCAATATTAGCTTCTGGATTTGGACTGTCGCTAGTTATATAATCTGTTTGGATAGCACTGAATCTAGTTTCAACACCACCGAATATAGATAATTTTGGATTTGGTCGATAAGTGAAATAGGTTTCGTTTCTAACCTGATTCGACTTAACCGTTAAATACGAAGATGACCAACTAGAAGCGGAATCATTCATTAAATCATAAATAGAAAAATCACCAGATTTATATCCTTTGAAATCAACGAGTGAATTATTACCATCGAGACTATGGATTTTGTATTTCGTAAAAGTGGTAATTGAAAAGTGTCTATTGATTTGTTTAGAGTAGCGTAAAAAGAAAAATTGACTTTTAGGATTCCAAGATTGACCTTGCGTTGAAGTAGCTTGCTTAGTATCATTAAACGATGCGCCTGTTCCTTCTTGCTTATGCCAATATTGCCAACCAATAGTAATATCAAATATTCTTAGCCTTGCGCTTAATGCGTCAGATGTTGTATTATCTTGATAGGAAGTATTATTAAAAACCGAATTGTCCCTTTGGATCGCTGTTCGTGCGCCTTCATCGGTCAGAGAAATTCCAGTGACAGCGCCATTCGCATCCGTTTGAATATCATACAAATTGCTCGTCATTCCAAAACTATCCGCAAAAGCTTGTGCTGCTGCTGCGTCAGTAATCGCATAAGTATTATTCAAACTATCTAAAGATATTTCATTGGGATAATCAATTGGATTATAACTTAACCAATCGTTATTTCCATAATCAGCTTCATCAGATAGATATTTGCGACCAGTAAGCGTTAGTTCTACTTGGTTTTTAGCAAATGATGCAGCAAAAGTAGCATCGATATATTTTGTGTTCCATTGACCATAGCCTGTTTGTAAATCAACACCAATATTATTGCCTTCTTTGTTA
>CAZMEH010000899.1:0-2880 GCA_964564885.1 uncultured Saprospiraceae bacterium
ATGTTTTCCATATGCTTAATTACTATTTACGATTGCGAGTTCATAGTTGAATAACAGTCTTCGTTCACAAAAAATATTATTAAAATAAAAAATCAACTATTTCTTCCTTTCCAAAAAACAGTTTCGCCATAATCCAATATAGGATTATGGCGAAATTCTAAAATAGAATTCAAATTCTTATACGTAAATTATTTAAATCCTAAATCTTTAGTATATGGTCCAGAACTAAGTGTATCTAACATGGATTGTCTGGCTAATAAATTAGTTACACTCTGCGTATATCGAGTTGAGAAAATACCTAATCCATTCTCTACATTAGTATAAACAGGCAATGTTTCTGCACTTGTAATACCAGAACTTGCTCTACCTGCATTTACATAATTATTAAGCTCTTCACCTCCAGCATAAATGTATATATCTGCACTAATAAATTCACGGACGAAGTTTCCAGCCTCTAAATTGCTTTCTAGGAATCTGTAAAATGAAGTACCATTGATTTCTTCAGACATAACACCTGAATTATTGCCTTTTTGCAAATTTCTGAAAAGCGTCCAATCTAAAGATTTTGTTTCAACATTACTTGGACTATTGCCTGGCGCTTCGGTATAATGAATCGTCATGATAACATCGTAAGCCTCAGCGTCTTCATCTTTTCTCCATTGTAATGGTAGATTACGATTAGAAGCAAAATTTAATTGATCATAATCCACAGGAGGAAAAATAATAGAAGCATCACCAATTACACCAGTGAAAGCTTTTACTTCATCATTCTCATTAGCTTTCTCCACCGTGATTTTATATTGAAAATCTGGCTTTAACTCGTTGTCAAATTTATAAAGATAGTTAGGAGAAGAAGCAAAGATACCTTCCTCTTTTATAATACCTTCTAAATTAGCGTCTACTCTTGTTAATGTAAAGAAACCGCCACCGCCTGATCCTGGAGGAGGTATAGCTTGTAGAGAAACAGAAATGTCATCATAAAAAATAGAATCTGCATTCTGCGCAATTAGCAAAGCACTAGTCGTTTCATCCAAAAATGCTTTTTCCACTCTAATATATTGAACGGGTTCAGATGCGTCTAACAAACCGTAGATAACAGTAATGTCTTTCCAGTTTTCTGTTAACTCAAATTCGTTTGAGCAACTTTGCATCACAACAATGGATAGAATAGATAATATTACAATTAGTTTTTTCATACCTGCAAAATTAATTTTTAATTATTACTAGACAAAGTTAGAAAATATAAAACTTCCGGAATTAACATATGTTTTTAATTTTTGTCGGGCAAAGGGTGTTTTTATTCATTTGAATAGTGGATTTATATAGAATATTTCAAAAACATTAACATATAAGAGAATAAATGTTTCTATTTTAAAATCAATCCTTATATTTGAAAATCACATTATTAAACAAAAACAAACTTACAAAGTCTTTTTACCGATAATTATCGGTGCGGGAAGTTTTACCTAAAACGAACGGATGTCTTTATCTAGAATTAGAGCCAATGCACAAACGCTAACGAATGAACTGAACTGGCTACAAATGGTACTTGATGTTCGATTTAAGCTTTATTTTAATCAAGATACTTCTGCTGACACCATTTACGAAATTCCAACACCTGACCTCAGCAATGACAATTCATTGTTTGCTGAAATACTGAAACATTATAATGTTGGCGTCAAAGAACGGATTGTATTATTGTTGGCAATTGTACCACATTTTAGACCGTAGTTGATGGATGTTTTCTTTACGAAAAATCTATTATATGATAGGGTTTATACAGAATTTGGTGGAATAAAAGGTCATAATCATAATGGGTTTTTAGCAACTGGCGAAACCGCCGCCTTCGTTACTGGTGGAAATGACTTGACGAATAGAGCGTTGATACTTAATATGTTTCGCCCAAATCACTATTTTAAGAAATATAATATTATTGGTTTGAATAGAACAACTGATCTTGATCCTATATTGAGTAGCCCGTTGTCTATTAGTGATGAGTTTTTACATTACTTTACCACAGGAACGCCGTATAAGCCAACATTTAGTTCAAATTTTCCAGCTTCTCGAATTTCAACGAATCTGAACTGGGAAGACTTGGTTTTGGATGATGTTGTACTCGAGGAAATAGAAGAAATCATCAGTTGGCTGCGTTATGGTAAGATGATAATGACCGAATGGGAATTAGGAAAGAAAATAAAACCAGGTTATAGAACGCTGTTTTATGGACCGCCAGGAACAGGAAAGTCATTGACCGCCGCTTTGATCGGTAAAAATCAAGATGTAGATGTCTATAGAATCGATTTATCACAAGTCGTTTCTAAATATATTGGTGAAACGGAAAAAAATATGGCAAATATTTTTGACCAAGCGGAAAACAAAAACTGGATATTATTCTTTGATGAAGCGGATGCATTATTTGGAAAGCGAACGGGTGTGAGTGATTCTAAAGATAGGCACGCCAATCAAGAAGTCGCTTATTTGCTTCAACGAATTGAAGATTTCCCTGGCGTCGTTATACTGGCTACTAATCTTAAAACCAATATTGATGATGCTTTTGCACGACGTTTTCAGTCAATGATACATTTTGCGATGCCTCCACCGGAATTGCGTAGTAAGCTTTGGAAAAGTGTTTTTTCTTCTATTGGTTTAAAATTAGAAGCAAAAATTGACTTGGATGATATTGCTTATAAACACGAAATTGCTGGTGGTGCTATTATCAATGTTTTGCGTTATGCTGCTTTAATGGCGTTAAAACGAGAAAAACTAGAAATTAAATTGCACGATATAATGACCGGTATTCGTAGAGAGTTTGCGAAAGAAGGGAAAACGATGATTTTGTAATAATACATTCTTAAACAGCCTCAATCATTTGCATTGACT
>CAZMEH010000900.1:0-2237 GCA_964564885.1 uncultured Saprospiraceae bacterium
ATTTTATAAAAAAATAATGCATTCATGAAAAAATGACAATAAGTAGATCTGAAATTTAAAACATATTAAAAAAAGCAATATCTTTGTTTCAACAAACAAACACAAACACAAACAATTAAGATGTACCTAAAAATTCTATTAACTACGACTTTGTCGGTAGGCTTTGTATTAAATACATTCTGCCAAGACGGTTTCCCTTTTCAATTAGAAACCGATAATCATAGCAGCTATTATGGTTTAATTGCAAGTATCGATAATCACCTTAGCACAAAAGAATCAACGAATATACGATTTGAAGACACCTACGAATCAGCCTCTACTAATCAATTTTCTCTTCCGACATTAGATAATAATGGCAATGCAACATCAAAAACGATCACTTATTCTACGAATCAAGCTATAGAAAGTATGGCAGCAGTCAAAATAATTCATGCTGATGCTGGCTATGCTTGCTACAATGATTTAGAATTAACGCTTGGATTCACAACTTATATCATGACTGATTCGGAGTTGAATTTATCTTTACCAAAAGGAAGGTATTACTACAAAATAAAAGGTGATTTGGCTTGTGCATCAACTGACGGTTGCCAAATTGACAATACTGGAATTATTGATATTGACGAGAATGGTACGTTGTATTTGTCTTGGCAAGTAACTGATTATCAAAGCTGTTGGATGAATTTGCGTTCATCTGGTTACTATAGTAAAGTCATTGATTAGATCTCAAAAGCAATCAATTAAAAAATATTACAGACAAAACTATCTTTTCCTGATTAAGGGTCGGACGCTTCAAAAGCGTCTGACCCTTAATTTTTAGCTTATTACTTCTTATAAACTGCCATATACTTAGCAATATATTTTCCAATAATATCAAATTCTAAATTAATACTATCACCAGCTTTGAGCGTTTTAAAAGAAGTATTTTCAAAAGTATAAGGAATAATTGCCACAGAAAAAACATTATCAACAGGTTCTACAACCGTCAAACTCACGCCATTGATAGAGATGGAGCCTTTGTCAACTAATAAATGTTCTTCCGTTGGCGTATACTGAAATTTAAAATACCAACTTCCATCTGCCACTCTCACCTCAAGACAAGTTCCAGTTCCGTCAACATGACCCTGTACCATATGCCCATCAAGGCGAGCATTAGCCTTCATCGCACGTTCCAGATTGACAATTGAGCCAACTTTCAATGTGCCTAAGTTAGCTCGATTCATCGTTTCTTCAATCGCTGTTACAACATGTTTCCCTTCTTCAAGTGCGACCACAGTCAAACAAACGCCATTGTGCGAAACACTTTGGTCAACTTTCAATTCGTTCGACATCGACGAACTCATCGTCAAATGGTAATTTGTACCTTCTTGTTCTATTTGCTCGACTTTGCCGAGTGTTTCAATTATTCCTGTAAACATATGTCCATTTACTATTTTAGATTTACGATTTTAGACTTGCCTGCTGCAAGCAGGTTGCAAATAATTTGTAGTCAGATAGTTGCAAAACTATATTTTTCAAACTAATTATATGAGCCTGCTTATCTGTAAATAATTCAGGGCAAAAGCATTTACGGCTTGTTAGATAAATTGTTCCAATTGTTGATTTTTAATATCAAAACCAAATTAGACTTTTGCGCAATTTTAACAGCTTTTTGAGTAAAATTCACATATAATGTATAAATACCTTCTATTATAAAACAAATTTTTAAAACATGTAATTCACTGTAAATTAGCACCTGTCATGCAACATTGATTAAGTGCTTTTGCCCTATGTAAAATTAGTTTTTAGTCTTTAACGAGTAATTATTTCAAGTTGTGCAATTTTAATGTTGTATTCAACAAAAATTAATCTTCACCAATTTTTTTGAACTCCTGCAATCCAAAATAGAAGGCAGCTCCAAACATTAATGTGACAAAGCCAGCAAAATAAGGAATTAGTTCGATCATTTGTTTTCAGATTTTATTAGTTTTAGGTAAATAGCAAATCCTAGAATAGAGGGAACCCATAACCCTAGAAAAATTGCACCTTCCCTCTCTCCACTAAACCACATAGTTTCAGAAAAAATGAGTGACATTATGGCTAGTAAAAGCATAATGATGTCTGTTTTGCTTAATTTTTTTAACATAATATTAGTTTTAATTAATAAGTAGTGAGACAAAATAAAAAATAACTAAAAATGAGATTTTGAAAAGTTAAGAAATAATCGATTACCAATAGCTGCACAAACTCTATCCACGGCA
>CAZMEH010000901.1:0-11377 GCA_964564885.1 uncultured Saprospiraceae bacterium
TTTTTTACTTCCTACAACCCTTTCAGTGTTATAAAACAAGCTTTTCCATTATATGGCTACAGTAAGTTTTGTAAGTCTAAAATGGCATATGATTTCACTATTTAAAGCCCTACTTTAAGCTCCTGACCTATATATATAGTACTAGAAGTTAATTTATTTTCGTTCAAAAGTTCGTCCAATTTTTTATTATACTTTTTTGAAATATAAGATAAAGTATCTCCTTGTTGAACAGTGTGTATTAAAAAGCGAAGTGATTTTTCTAATTTTAATAATTGTCCAATAGCCAATTCGTTTTCAGACAAACCATTGATGGATTTTAAATCCGCTACACTTATTTGATATTTTTTTGAAATACTATAAAGTGTCTCGCCTTGTTGCACGTTGTGAATAGTTGAATTATCTTTATTGACAACAAAACTGAATGCCGTTGGCGTATCTCTTTTCACCGGTTGAATAATAGATTCTGGCATTTTATCAATTAAAATCTTTTGTCCTCGAAAAATAGTATTTCCTTCAATTTTATTAGACAAAGCGATATAATCAGCTTTTACATTATAGTTGCGAGAGATTTGATATAATGTTTCTCCTGCCGAAACGATGTGAATAATTTTGCTGCCCGATTTTTCTACGGTATCGTTAACTTTTAGTCCATCACCATTTAACGCAACAGACTTCTCAGATGGATTAGAATATCTGCCCATGAATATGATTTGACCAGTTCGGTTATCTCTAATCATAAACAAGAACGGACGATCTGCCATAAAAATTGGCGTTTCTACATTTATACCTTTTGCTATAAAAGTTGCGCTAGTTGCAGCAATGGCTTCCGTTCCTTTTTCGCTTACTTCTACAGCAGTAGATTGTAATATTTTTCCAAGATGAATACGCTCCGCAGTCATCGCAGAAAAATCAGCCATCTCTGTAAAAGCCAATTCTATACCCATTTGGTTTAGATATTTTCTTAAACTAATCGTACTTTCTAACTTAAATTTAGGTAAAAAGATAGACACTTCTTTTGGTTTGGTTTGGCTAGTCCATTTGCTCATATTTTTTGCAGAAAGTTGACTTTCAATACTTGCCAATCCATCTTTTGACTTTGGTAAAATGACAACCATCGAAACCTCACCGCCTTTATAAGGTATCTCAAGAATTTGCATTACATCATTTGCCATGTGTTTATAATAGCCCTTTCTATGCATAAATTTAGCAAACTTTTTTTCTTTAGAACTTAGATAAAAATTACGGTCTTCGTTCAAGCTAGCATCAAATTGCTCGTCCCAATCACCTTGAAAATAAATGGCATTTGTCAAAATCATCTTTGCTAAACCATCGACACTACCTGGTTTTAGCAAATCTTTAATCTTATCATTTGTTTGACTAGCTACCGCTTTGTTAATGTGAATCCGTGCTAATTCTGCATTGTTTTTAATATCCAAACTAGTGAATTTAGCATTATAATTTCCAAGTCCACTTTTAAAAGTTGGTTTCAAGGATGCACTTTTATCTAACCAAATATCACTAGTCATATTTAGTGTTACCTTTTTTATTTTAGTTTTTAAAGTTGCTTTGGCTGAACTTAGACTTGAAATAACTGGCTTCATATTAGCTGAGAAATCATCTTTGTAAGGTAATTGTAAAGCGTTTCCGATTTCTTTTTGTGTTTCGCCTCTAGCACCGATGTAAATAGGCATCAGCACATTTTCTATGCTTAAAGGAGAAAAGAATACATTACTCGAATGTCCTTTAGATAGTTGCTGGTAAGTAAAACAAGAAAAGTCCACATGGTGTGAAGGACTTTGTTGGGCAAGTAGCTGCTTTGAGAAAAGCATACCTGCTACTATGAACATTAGTAAATTGATGTGATATTTCATTGAATTATTTATTTGTTTGTTTAGATACTGAGTTAAATTACTACGTAGATTTAAAATACTTACTATGAGAGTTAAAATTGTGCCGCTACCTGTTATTGTCAATATAAAGGCGCTTTATATTATATTTATACTGGGTTTTCTATAAACTGTGTCTACCAAGGTTTCAGAGCAAGCGGAGCTCCGATGCTGTGAAATCTATGATTAGCAACTCATCAACGAATACCTAACAAATTATTCTTTCATGAGTTCTTAACCATCTTCTAATTCTATTCAATTGATTTTTAATTAAGTTGAAGCATTTTATTGAAAAAAGAAAAAATTTACAATATAGTAGATCATAGTTCTTCTTTTGTAATAAAAATAATTCTAAATAATTATGTTTTATCAAAAAATTATCACATAAAGTTAATGTTTAAATATAGTTTTGTGTAAATTTCACTTAGATTATTGAAAATAATAAAAAGAATAATGGAGGTATTTGTTTATTTATCTTCACTAAAGTAAAATCCTAACCAAATTATGAAAAAAAATCATGTTTCAGCACCTGTTCGGCAAAAAGATATTTACATAAAAGGAATAAGTGGTGACAAACCAAAGATTCCTACAGATTTTAAAAGTCTTGAGGCTAAAGCCGCCGCTAAAATACCTGAGGAAGCTTATGCTTATATTGCTGGTGGTGCTGGTTTGGAAGATACAATGAAAGAAAATCGCCAAATTTTCAGTCAATGGCGTATTGTTCCGAAAATGCTACAAGACGTTTCTGAGCGAGATATTTCGATTGAATTATTTGGAAAAAAACTACCTACGCCTTTATTGACTTGTCCAATCGGCGTATCAGAAATGGTACACAAAGACGCTGATGTTGCGATTGCAAAAGCAGCTGCTTCTTTAAATATTCCAATGATCTTTTCTAATCAAGCCTCAAAATCAATGGAAGAATGCGCCGCTGTAATGGGCGATTCTCCTCGTTGGTTTCAATTGTATTGGAGCAAAAGCAATGATTTAGTCGCTAGCTTAGTAGAAAGAGCCGAGAAAAATGGCTGTGATGCGATTACAATTACATTAGATACAACGATTCTAGGCTGGCGTCCAAGAGATTTAAACCTGGGTTATTTGCCTTTCTTGAAGGCTAAAGGCATTGCTCAATATACTTCTGATCCTGTTTTCAACAAAATGCTAGAAAACCCAGAAGACGCTGACGTTATCAAGCCTCGCCTAACTTGGGATACTATTGAGCATATTATAGAGGTTCGTTCAAAAAAACTAGGTTCCTTAAAGGATTCATTAGATGCCGTTCGATTATTCACGGGTATTTATTCCAGACCTTCTTTGACTTGGAAAGATATTCCATTTATTCGCCAACATACAAAATTGCCTATTCTCCTAAAAGGTATTGTGAGAGCTGACGAAGCTAAACGTGCCGTTGATGAAGGTATCGACGGAATTATTGTTTCTAATCATGGTGGACGTCAAGTAGATGGTGCTATTTCCAGTTTAGAAGCATTACCAAATGTCGTTGATGCGGTGAATAATCAAATTCCAGTATTAATGGACAGTGGAATTAGATGTGGTTCTGATATTTTTAAAGCACTTGCTCTTGGTGCAAAAGCGGTTTGCATTGGAAGACCTTATGTTTACGGTTTAGCGATTGATGGTGAAAATGGCGTGCGTGAAGTCTTGCAAAACATGGTTTCTGATTTTGAATTGGCAATGGGTTTATCTGGTTGCAAATCAATTGAAGAAATTACCAAAGATATGTTAATGAAAAGGTAAGAATATATAGGTTGCTTTAGCTACCGATATTTACATATTTAATATAAACTTTTTAAATTATATAACATGAAATTGAAATTACAGTTAACAATGTTGTTGGCTTTGTGCTTTAGTTTAAGCACATTTGCCCAAGAAACTTTCAAAACTTGCTATGTCAAGGATGGATTTTGTCACACAGTAACTTACTCCGCAACGAGTAAAAGCTGTAAAGGAAAGCATATTGTTTATGATGCGCCGATCGGTCAACGTACACCGAGATCATTGCCTAGATTAGGTACTAATCCACAATTTGGTACTTTAAAAAATTACAATACAACACAAGAAGTCTACGACCATTTACACAAAGAGTACAAAAAAAATGACAAAGGAAATGCCATTGAATTGGATAAACTTTGGAATGCAATGGGTTACAATGGCTTTACCGATTCTAGATTCTCTGTTGACCGAGTAACAATGGTTTTCTTTGAAGCTGGTATCACGGGTATGCTTGGAGCAGGTGGCAATTCTTATTTATACGCTTCTATCTCTCCAGGACAAGACATCAAATTGAAGTCTTATCGAATTACCTCTGTTGATGGTTGTGATGTTTATATCATGGAAACTTGTGGAAATGCATTTTTCCCAGATGGAGATCATGGTGCTGCTTCTACTGGTAATCAAAAAATATCTGAATCAAAATCGCCTTTACAACTTGACGGCGATCCAAGTAAGTATTCTGTGACATCTTTTATAAAAGATGGAAAATGTCATGTTAGAGTATGCGAAAGAATTACTGGGCAAAAAGGAACTGCACCAGAAGTGGTGAATAACTTGGCGCACAATCAGCAATTTGGACCAATGACCGATTTGAAAAACTCTCAAGATGTTGTTGAAAAATTGAACACTTTATCAACAGAAAACAAATCAGGAAATAGAGCAGAAATAGATCGTTTGCTTAGAACTATTGGTTACACTGATGGTCTAAGTGATAGCCGTTTTAATGCTGATGCAATTGAAGTAATCAACTATGAAGGTGGCGTTGCTGCTGTAATGGGTGGAGGAGATCATCAATATATGTTTTCTGAAATTTCTACAGAACGATACAAAAACCTAAGAGGTTTTAAAATTAGATCACTTAACGATGAGTGTGATTTAACGATTATTGATGTTTGTGGTAATGCTTTATATTGTCCGCAGCCATTGAACTGTAAGACTTACGAATGTGATAATTAATCACTAATTTTTGAAATATATACTACGGTACATTTTAGAAGTCAGAGGTCAGAACGCCTACGGCTGTCAGAAACAAACGAATAATATAATTTGTATGCGGTTTTATTTGTTGATTTTCAAAATGTACAGTAGTATGATTTCGGTATTAAAAAGAGTAATTAATACTTAACTTACGCTTGCTACTCTTTATCTGTTAATCCAATTCTTAATGATTTATAAATGTCCTTATTTATATCTTTAAAACTTTCGTAAACGTCGACCTCTGCGGAATAAGTATAGAGAAAAATCCAATCGCCTTTAATAAAAAAGCATTGTTTAATTTTAAAAAGCACCTCATCTTTCTCTCCTGTGAAAACAACTATTTTGGCAGGAGTATTTAAATAAAAAGCATCACTTTCTTCAACTATTTTAAAATTCTCTAGATAGTTTTCAGTATCGTTCGTGCGTTTTTCTATGAATTCTTCTAAAGTAAGCGTTTTAGTAGACGTTGTAGGCCCATGCCTAGTCAGACTGACATTTTCAGCAAAAGCATCATCCTTTTCAGAAAGCGGAGAAGTTATCATGAAAATAGTTCCCATGAAGTTTTCAAAAATCTCCCAATCTTTCGGATAATGGACTCTATCAACTAACTCATTATCAAACTTTTTCCAACCTTTTTTTAAAGCACTAGTATTAACCATTCCAAAGTTATACAATTCTGCTGCAACTGGCTTAATTGTATCTATTGTACTTGTTCCTTTTTGTGTTTGTGCAAATATGAAACATGGTATAACACTTAAAATTAGTGTCAATAATTTCATAACTATCTATTATTATTGTTTGGATTTAAATACTTACCTGTAAAATTATTACAAATAAATATTGTATCTATATAAATTTAAATTATTTTTGTCACTGTTTTGTAATTCTTATAATCTAACAGACTATACTGAATAGACGAATGTCTAAGCCAAAAATCACAATATAAATGAGAATTTTTCTGATTAAATAAAAAAATATTTTTTATAATCAAAAAGGATACCAGTGTTAACCAGGTATTACACGATACTGCATTACTCTTATTTCATTGAATATTGTATAACTTGTCCCGCCTGCCCCGAAATCTCGGTGGAAGTATCGAGATTTTTCATTGTACATTAACTATTTCATTCATCTATCAAAAAAAACAAATGTCATCATTATCAAATAGAGGAAACATCGCTTCAACTACTGTTCTTAGAACAGATATGGACAAATATTTTGAAGCATTAGAAAATGTCTACGACAAAGAAAATAATCCTACTGGTACGTTTCCACTTAATGTAGCAGAGAATCGCTTGACTTGGAATTTGTTGAAAAATAAGATCCAGACTATTACTAAAGCAAAAGACATTCCAGAATGGGTTGCCGGTTACACTTCTGGTCAAGGAGATATCATTTTTCGGGAAGCTGTTGCCCGTTTTCTATCTGAATGCTTGACCAATTGCCCGATTGATCCAGAGAAAATGGCTTTTTCGACTGGCGCAACAAGCGTTATTGAAATGACGGCATTAGTGCTCGGCGATGATGGTGATGTTGCGGCATTCCCTGCACCTTGTTATCCTGTTTACAAGCAGGATATTGGAAATATTGCCAACCTGGAGCGATATGATATTATTACACATCACGACATTACGAGTATTCAGAATGGCACTTTGCTTTCAATCGAACATTTAGAAAGAACGAAAACTGATATTGAAAGCCAAGGTAAAAACTTCAAAATATTAGTCTTGACCAATCCAGATAATCCTACAGGAATTATCTATACTCGTGAGAAATTGGTAGAAATAGCTGATTGGTGCGAAGCAAATCAAATTCATTTAGTGGTCAATGAAATATACGGATTGTCTTTGATTGATACTTCAAGACCTGAAATATCAGCTGATTATTCTGAAAAGGTTGATTTCGTTTCGTTTGCGCAAATCATGGAAGAGCGAAAAAGTGACTATTTACACTTATGGTATGCCTTTTCTAAAGATTTTGGAATTTCGGGATTTAGGGTTGGTTTAGTTTATTCTCATAACGAATTAATGATTCAAGCATACAGCAATTTAAACTATTCTCACTTAGTCTCCAACTATACGCAATGGATACTTAAAGAGGTTTTAGAAGATATTGATTGGGTCAAATCTTATATTGATACTAATCAAAAACAACTAACCGAAGCTTATATTATAGTGGTTCAGTCTTTAAAAAAACTGAATATCAATTATGTTCCATCAAGAGGAAGTTTGTTTTCCTGGATTGATTTATCACCTTTTTTGACAGAAAATACACAATCGGTAGAAAACGATTTTTGGTTAAAAATTTATGATGCAACAGGTATTTTATTGACGCCAGGAGAAGGATTTGGTCATACTAAAAAAGGGCATTTTAGAATAGTTTATCCTTTTGTTCAGACTGAAGATTTGAAAGTTGCCATGAAACGATTTGAAGGTTTTATAAAATCTTTATAAAGAATAAAGGTTCTTTGAAAAATCTCGTGGAAAACGCTAGATACAAACTTTAGCCCAATTCTAGTTACGGAGTTGGCAGTTGGCAGTATAATTGTTTGCTTATCGGATAGTTTAACTGCCAACTGCCAACTTCGTAACTATTTCATGATTTTTATAAGAGTTGTCGAAAATCACGAGACTTTTCAAGGAACCAGAATAAAGTATCCGTAACACAGAAAATATTTGATTTAATTTCCTCTGGTTGTATTTTTTTAAAAATCACTCAATTTCGTCCATCTAATTTAGTCAGATGTTTTAGAAAACCGACGTTTTTTCTAATTTTGCCGCAATCTCTAATAATTAAAGCGATTTTATTTCTAAAACCTGACACCTCGCTCCTAACATTTAAAAAAAAACAATGGAATATAATCCATCTGCATTATTTAGACATCATCATTTTAGCACTATTTTTCCTTCACTATTCAGAAAGGTAAAAGGCGTTAGTTATCAGCGGGAACGAATTGAAACGCCTGACGATGATTTCATAGATTTGGATTGGTCCAATTATAGTAACCAACGTTTGGTTGTGATTTGTCATGGATTAGAAGGTTCTAGCGATTCGCCTTATGTTCGTGGAATGGCAAAAATTTTCAATAATAACAATTGGGATGCTGTCGCATATAATTATCGAGCGTGTAGTGGTGAGATGAATCGGCACTTAAAGGCATATCATGCAGGTGCGACTTATGATTTGCACACTGTTTTAGAACATATTATCAAAACAAAAAATTATACCGAAATTGTTTTGGTTGGTTTCAGTCTTGGCGGCAATTTGATTTTAAAATACCTTGGAGAAGCACCAGAAAAAGTGCCTAATCTTGTCAAAAAAGCGGTGGCTATTTCTGCGCCTGTAGATTTAAAATCTTGTGCAGAGTCAATTTCTTCACCTGCTAATTTTATCTATAATGATCGTTTTATTCGAAAATTACGGAAGAAGTCAACGGCTAAAAAACAGCAAATTGTTGATGCTGGAATGAATTACGAGGTCTTAATGAAGACTAAAAGTTTAAAAGAATTTGATAATCAATTCACTGCGCCTGCAAATGGTTTTAAAGATGCGCTTGATTATTGGACAAAAAATAGCTCTAGACAGTTTTTAGAAAATATTCAAAAACCAACTTTGCTATTAAATGCGCTAAATGATCCTTTTCTTGCGCCGCCTTGTTTTCCATATGAAGAGGCAAAAGCAAATCCTAATTTCGAATTGCTGACGCCAAAGTACGGCGGACATGTTGGTTTTGCTCAATTTAATAAAGATGGCAGCTACTGGGATGAGGAAGTTGCGCTTCATTTTTGTAGTAAGTAGTGTAATGCTATGAGTCGATTTTGTTACACAAAAGTTATCTTTTTTCAAAAGAATTAGGTTCTTTTAAAAATCCCGTGACAAAATATTTTCATAGAAAAAATGCCTTATCGTACGCCGTAAGCTAATTTCAGGACAAAATACCTACTACCTGACACTTACTACCTGACACTTAACACCTAAATATTGAAAATAATGATTGTTGAACAAACTATTGATTGGATAAATGAATTTGTAATTGGACATAACCTTTGTCCTTTTGCGAAGAAAGTCATGGCACAAAAACAATATAACTGTATTGCAAGTGAAGATACTAGTGAGGAATCATTGTTATTTGCCCTAGCGCAGGAGTTAAGGATCCTAGAAGATTTTGATTCTAATACAATAGACACCGCATTTTTTATTACACCAAATGCATTTGAGGCATTTGAGGATTACTTAATTTTCGTAGATATGGCGAATGCTGTTTTAATGGATTTAGAATTAGAAGGCGTTTTTCAATTAGCCACTTTTCATCCTAAATACCAGTTTGCAGGAACTCAAGTGAATGATGCAGAAAACTTCACAAATCGCTCTCCTTATCCAATGATTCATATTTTAAGAGAAGAAAGTGTTGAAAATGCTGTGCTAAATTATCCTAATGTTGATGAAATTCCAATGAATAATATTGAAAAAATGAATACTTTAGGCAGAAAGGTTTTAGTCAAACAATTAGCAAAATACAGAAAGGATTAACCGACTTTGTCGATTAATCCTTTCTTATGAAAATATTTTTTTGAAGATATCTACTTATTTCCTTTCTCTACCAATTCTTCTCTTGTGTCTTTTACATCAAATAATTGGATAAATACATCGTCATCTTGTGTTGTTAGCTCAATACTATAAGTACCTGGCCCAAGTGCTTCAATATTTAGTTCGTAAATAGTATTATATGGTAAATCAGCTGTAGTTTCATTTAAAACAAGAGCATCTTGATCTTTCCAAAGTTCAAGTTGAGCAACTTGTGTATTTGTTGCTTCAAAATCAATGTAATAAACAGTTTTCTCGGGATTTGTAAAAAATATTTCTTCTAAAAGCGTTTTGCTTATCGAAATATTAATTAGGTCCTCTTTCTCATCAATAGCAGCTGTTTCAAAAGCAGTTTGTGCTTGAATAGTTGCACATAGCGTAATTAGCAGCGAGAATAACATAATTTTTTGAAGCATTTTTATAAGTTTTTAACCTACGTTGTAGTTAGATGACCTTGTGATTAGCAAGTAAATTATTTCGTAAACTTAATTATTCGTGAAGGATATCCTACAAGCATTAAGGCTTGTTAACCTATAAAAGACGTAAAAATTGCAAGAATATTGTCTCTTCACTGACTTAATTTAAAACTTGGTAATAGTCTGACTTTTACTTAAAACTTAGGTTTCGTACCTCTTTTTGTAAAGTACTAGTTAACAACTTTTGGCACGGTAAAATAGTTTCCTTATAACTTTTAAACCAGAATTCCTTAATGTTTTCATAATCAAAGTTAATGTTAAACCTAAATCATAGCTTAATGTATTTTACATAAATGTGACAGACTAATATTAACAATAAGTACTTTACAAAATAAACGTATTTATAAATATTTGATATTGAAGGATTTATTTTTTAAAAATACTTTGGTGCGTTTCCCTTTACTATTTGATTTATGCTGATTTTATATTAAAAAGGTTTAATTATCAAGAATCAAAAAAGTGGTACGAAAGCTAAGTTTAAAAATAAAAAACTTGATATTGTTACCTTTACTATGCTATTATTAGCAGCACTTAAAATCGTGCCAGATAACTAATTGCACCAAATTAGTTTATATTTTGTCCGGTAAACCTTAAATTTAAGGCTGTTTAACCTTTCTATAACCATATGGACAATGCTTGCAACCATTTTTACAACAATAACCTCTTCCTGAAAGATACTTCTCTGTTAACACAAAAAGCCCGTTTTCATTAATATAGTAGTCAATTCCTTCTTTCAACATTATCTTTTACTTACATAGACAGGAATAAAGACCATTTAGTTTAAAAATCTAATAAAAAAATAGATTCTGATAATAAATCAGAATCTATTTTTCCCAATTTGGGTTTTTACGCAATTTATAACTGTCCTGATATTTATCAAGTTTATATTATCATTTACCTCGCTGCCCTTTTTGTTTCACCATTTCCGAGAACATATTCCTTAATATTTCTTTCTGCTCTTCATTACAGTTTTTCATCAACTTCTTATAATGTTCAAATAAGGCTTTGTCAATCTCGCCACTAGCAATCGTAGCCATTTCAATCCGAACAAGAACAACAGAATCTTGAAGGTTTTGATGAGTCATTTCTTCAAAAAATGCATCTTTATTATTTTTCAGATGGATATGAATCGAATCCATTTTCTCAAAATGAGCGTTTCTTAGTTTCTTGAAAATACTTTGTTGTTCATCGGAGAGGTCTAGCGTTTCTGTCAACTTTTTCAAACCTCGATCATGATGCCCTTTTTTGTGATGACCATGTCTAGGTGCATGATGTCGAGAGGATATCCAAAATGTGCTAAGAACAGCAATATTCAGTATTGCTAAAATTACTATAAAGGTAATTAGTAATCGTTTTTGTTTAATGTTTTCCATATTGATAAATAAGTTAGAAAATATCTAAGAAGTTAAAACTCCTCAATATTATTATGGTTCTTTGAAA
>CAZMEH010000902.1:0-5869 GCA_964564885.1 uncultured Saprospiraceae bacterium
ACTACAAACGCTGAATTTTCCCTTGATTTATCTAAGATAATTTCGTTATCTCTCAAGTTGACATACAAGACTTCCCACGGATTTCCACCCAATTGCGGTTCGGTCAAACTGTGTCTATCAAACAAATTAAAGTCAATTGCGGTGAAGTATTGTCCAAGCAAATTTCCAGCAACAAAACCTTCATAGTGCATTTGTTCGCCAAAATCGAACATGACTTTTCTTAATAATAAACTCGGTTGCACATCAACGGGCGCATTCGGATTGGTATTTATTTCTTCAAAATCCTTAGTACATGCACTGCTCGTAATGAGGACGGCAATGATTAATATATATTTTATGAATTGCATTTCTTTCTGATTTATCACGGATTTAAGGGTCGGACGCTTCAAAAGCGTCCGACCCTTTGCTTGAAAACAAGATTAAAATTCTACACCTAATTTAACGCCAAAACTCCTTGTCGTTGGATAAGACATATCTTCTATTCCGCTAACGAAGTTGTTTCCTTGAACCGCTAATTGCTCTGGGTCAAAGTGTGGAATTTCTGTAAAAGCATACAAATTTCGTCCAATCAATGAGATAGACAAACGACTTGCGCCTTTCAAAAATGTATCAGACAATGCTTCTTCTGAAAAATTATAAGTCAAACCAACTTCTCTAATTTTCAAATAAGACGCATCATAAACGTTGTTTTCTTCGTGATTTCTATCGTAATATTGACGATAGTAAGATTCCGCAGAAATAGCCGTTGTATTTTGAACATAAACAGGATTATCTGTTGTTCCTGTATTTACAACGCCATCGAAAACCAAACCTTCCTCTGGACGATTTTCTGTTTCTTCTAATTGACCAGCAACGCCAGCAAGTGCTAAAGTCCTTGAAACTAAAATTCCACCTTGTCTCCAATCCATCAAAACACTCAATGAAAGATTCTTGTAAGTGAATTGATTAGAAAAACCTAAAATGAAATCTGGATTGTAGTTTCCTAACTTGATTAAATTATTATCAACAATCAAACGACCATCTGCGCCAACGATAAATTCACCATCTTCATTTTTTGAATATCCTGTGCCCCACATGTCGCCTATCTGGTCGCCTTCTCGAACTTGAAACCAAACCGTTTGATTTGGATTGTCATAAACTCTCGTGTAAGCCAATGTCAATCGGTCAATTTCGTTTGGTAAATCTTCCACTGTTGCTACATTTCTACTAAAATTCAATTGTGCATTCCAGTTGAAATTTTCTTTGCGAATAGGATTTGCACCAATCATCAATTCTACACCTTTTGCACGAACGGCACCGCCATTTCGAACCTGTTCATCGTAACCAGATGAAGTCGCAATCGGTAATGAAAGGATTTGATTTTCAGTTAATGCGTTGTAATACGTCGCATCAATTGTTAATCTATCCTCAAAAAATCGAATATCAATACCAAATTCCGTTGAAGTCGTTTGCTCTGGCAAAAGGTTCTGATTTGGAATAGTGCTTTGGTCAGTAAATGTCGGTTGTGAACTGTAAGCCGTGTAAGCTTGAAAAACGCCAACCGTCTGAAACGGGTCAGTATCGTTACCAACTTGCGCCCAACTCGCTCTAACTTTTGCAAAAGAAATCACTTCTGGCAAGTCAAACACGTTACTAGCCACAAAACTTAATGAAGTTGATGGATAGAAAAACGAAGTATTTGCCGTAGAAGTTGGCGTTGCTAATGCGCTCGACCAATCGTTACGACCTGTGATATCTAAGTATAAGAAATTGCTGTAACCTAGTTTTGCAACGCCATAAGTACTATTGATGCGTTTGCGAGATTCAAATTCAAATACTTCAAGCGGTGAAGCGGCATTTGATAATTTGAATACACCAGGTTGCGCTAATGATAAGGCTTGCAATTGAGAAGTCGCTGCTTGAATGTCCAAACGATTTGCACCAACCGAAATATCTATTGAGAAATTATCACCAAATCTATCTTTATAATTCAATAAAAAATCAGAATTTATTTCTCTTGAAAATACGCTGTGTTCTGCATAAGCACCATTTTTAAAACGGTTGCTACTGTATGCTCTTCTGAATTTCCTCAACTCGCTAGAATAATCCATTCCCGAACGAACCGACAAAGACAAGTATTGATTGAAATCATAAGTGGCGGAAAGATTTCCAAACATTCTATCCCGATTGAACGAGTTTCTATTTTGTAATAATATGAAATATGGATTATCAAAGTAGGTATAATTAAAAGAATATTGTTGAACGTTATCCAATCCTGGCTGCCAATAATCTTCTAATTGACTAATATCAGTTTGACGACCTAACCACGCTACGAGCGAGTAATTGATATTTTCAGAACCGTAACCGCTACCTGGGCGATTATCGCTATTAGAATTTATATAATTGAAATTCGTAGAAACACGTAAATTGTCTAATGGTCGAAATGTCAAACTAGCCGATGCCGTTTTACGTTTCAAATTAACGCCTGGAATAATAGAATTGCTATTCATATCGGTTAAAGACAAACGATAATGTCCTTTATCAAAACCGCCAGCGAGTGCTAAATTATTGATAGCCGTTACGCCAGTATTGTAAAAATCCTTTAAATTATTAGGATTAGAAACGAAAGGTGTTGCAGGAATATTTGCGCCACCATGAACAGCGACATCGCCACCACGAACAACCGTTCCATCCGCCAAAGTCACTGGACTATCGAACTGAGGAACGCTAATTCCTGCATCCAATTCTGGACCATAACTATAAGTGATATTATCATTTACACCGCCGCCAAGTCCATCAACGAAAGCAAATTGTCCGCCGTTTCCTTGTCCGTAGCTGTTTTGAAAACGAGGTAATTGAAAAGGCGTTTCAACGTAAGTAGTAGAATTAAAACTCACTTTTATACCTTTTGTACCGTAACCGTTTTTTGTATTAATAATAATCACACCATTCGATGCACGAGTTCCGTAAAGCGCTGCCGCACTTGGTCCTTTCAATACAGAAATTGATTCAATATCATCTGGATTCACTTCCATCGCACCGTTTCCAAAGTCTACTTCTTGAAAGCCTGCTGCTTTTTCATTGGTCACATTTAGAATAGTATTATTATTAATAGGCGTTCCGTCCACTACGAATAACGGATTGTTATTGGTAAAAGAAGACTCACCACGAATCGTAATTTTAGAAGTAGAACCAACGCCTGTTGCACCTTGACTAATCGTCACGCCAGCCAATTTACCAGAAAGATTATCTAAGAAATTAGCCGATTTAACTTGGTTAATTTCCTTTCCATCTAGCTTTTGAATAGCGTAGCCCAAGTCTTTTGAATCTCGCTGCAAACCAAGTGCAGTAATCACCATTTCATCCAAATTGATACCATTCATTGAAATCGTATAATCTGTTTGACCTACTTGCAATCGTACTTCTTGAGTCGTTCCTGCATAAGAAACAATAATCATTTCTGCTTCAGAACTTTTCAATCTCAATGAAAATATTCCATCAATACTAGTAATCGTTCCATTAGTCGAATTAGCCTCATAGACACTTGCGCCAATGAGCGGTTCTCCTGTTTTTCCATCTGTCACAAGACCCGTAATGGTTTGTTGTGCAGAGAGAACATAACAAAAACAACTCAGTATAAATACTGTAAATATTTGTTTCATAAACTTTTGTTTGCTCTAAATATATAAATTTGACAAGTATAAACGGGCATCTTACCCGTTCACGAAACACTGACAAACATTAGCGTGAACGGGCAAAATGACCGTTTATACTTTTTTAAAATGCTTCTGATACGGTTATATAAGGTAAGATATTGAATTGCTCATCTATTCCTACGTCAATTCTAATATTGATTCTTTCTTTTTCACTAAGCAGAACTCGAAGACCAGAACCAAATGTATAATGCACTTTATTGTCTTTAAAATCACTAAATTCTTCCGCTACACTTCCTACTCCACCGAAAACTACTAAACCCAATCGCCAATACAATTCGGGCATTCTATATTCGCCTTGTAGCATCCAAAGTTTCTTATCACGATAGCGACCTTCGTAAAAACCACGTAGTTTTTTTGTTCCGCCAAGCATCGCTAATTCATTGAATGGCGCATCACCAAAAATAAAACTAGCAAAACCATTGACGGCAAATGTATGATTAAATTTATTTGTAAAATAGGTAGAAGCGTCTAAGGAAATACGAGTAAAATCAAAATCGCTACCTAAAGTAGTGCTATTATTCATAACAGATAATTCTGCGAAAACGCCTTCTTTTGCAAAAAAGATATTATCTCGACTATCGTAAACGCCTACTGCTCCAAGACTAGAAACCAAACCGCCTTCACTTCCTGTTATGCCACCATCATCTAATAAGCCGCCTTCTTGTACTTTTGAAATCTGATAATTATCGAACCAATAACGACCTCCGACATAAAGATTTGGTGCAACTAATTTGAGCGCACTTAAACGAACTCTTGGGAAGTTTACATTGAAAGATTCGCTTTCGTCACTTGCGTCATTTCCAATACCAAAGAAATAGAAGAAATAACGATAATAGCCTAATTCTCCGTAAATATTATATTTCGCATCTTTCAAAAACAATTGGAAAGGCAAATAAGAAAGCAACTGCTTTTCTGCGGTGTATGCGCCTCCTAGCTGTATTTGTGATGGACGAGAAGAGTCGGATTGATTCCGAAAACGAAAAGCAAATAATGTTGCTGCACCGCCACCGAATTTTGTTTCCGGTGTATAAAATGCTAACGGTAAAGCGATAAAACTACTTTTTCGAATGAATGGTTTTGTCGTATCACTCGCATTAGCAATAGATGTACCTATTAGATTGGTAAATGTAGTTTCTGCTTGAAGTTGTTGGAAACCAACTAAAAATATGATTAGAACAATAATTGATTGACGCATAAGAATCTATGAATTTTCAATAATTACGTATAAAATAATGAGCATCAAATATCTTTTATTTTTGATACTTTTATAAAGGTCATTTTATTTTTATAAATCGATGTAATTATCTATCCAAAGCGTCCAATCGTAGACATTATAATTAATACTTGGAGTAATATCATTTGGAATAGCTTCGTATTTTTTTAGGAATTTGATGACTTTTTTCTTGTTTCCAAAATCTCCTCTAAACCAACTAAAAAGCCTTGTTATATTCGCGGTGTTTGTTTCTTTATCATAAGTTGTAGTGCCTTGCAAATGAATTTTAGTCGATGCATCCATTTGTTCATCTAGCTTTTTATAATCGTAAGCCGCAACCGCAGGACAACTTTTTGCACCACAATTCAATGCAAAATGAACCCTTCCATCTACTTTTTTAGTTCGAAATTTCTTTTCATAAGCATCAACTCTTAAACTTGGTAAGAAACCAAGTGATAATTTACTTTTTGAACGACGAATAATTCCGTGCTCAATATCATCGAAGCTTAATTTTTTGCCTGCAACGGTTATCATTTCATCATGGAAGAAAGCGTTTCTACCTTTGTAGAAGTCTGGATTTTTCTTTAAAAAGAATTGAATATGTGCATTATAAATATTCATCCAAAATGCTTTTTTCTGATCGTCAGTCTTAAGTTCTTTTGCTAAAACATCTTCATTAACATTTACTAGTTTTTCTAATAAATCATCATATGGCTTATCATTTCTAGCAGCATCTATCAACGTCATTGATAAGTCAGAATAAGGAGTTTGTGCAAAAGTACTTATAGAAATTAGCATTAGTAAGCTGACAAAAAATAGTTGTTGTTTCTTCATGATTTTATATGAAATTATAAGCGTAATAATAGTATTGCGATAAGTTATTTAGAATATTTTATTCTTAGTTTTTTGAGTATGATTATTTTAATAACCGACGATATATATTTGCTATTTGTTCTTGAGA
>CAZMEH010000903.1:0-2725 GCA_964564885.1 uncultured Saprospiraceae bacterium
GTTCCGCCAGGTTGCGCACACATAAAAATATAATTATGCGTTGCTGGATTAAGCGTACCTTTTAATGCAGACTTTGCTGACATATAAATTGGGCCAGGAGGTAAACCTTTTCTTTTGTAAGTATTGAAAGGAGAATCTACTTCTAAGTGCTTGAAAAGAACTCGGTTAATTGCGAAGTCACCTATTCCAAACTTAGCCGTCGGGTCAGATTCTAATGGAATACCTCGCTTTAATCTATTCAAATACAAACCAGCGATTTTTGCCATTTCGTCGCTTTTGTCGGTTTCTGCATCTACAATAGAAGCCAAAGTATACACTTCTTCTTTTGTTAAACCTAATGCTTTTGCTTTTGCCGTTCGGTCTTCATTCCAAAATTTATCCCGATAGAAAATCATCTTTTTGAAAACATCTTCCGCAGAAGTATTCCAATAAAAATCATAGCTATCAGGAATAAAAGTCGTCATAGCAGTCGTCTTATCTAAACCAAATTGACTCAAATAAGCTTCATCATTAAAGGTTCTAGTAAAATCAATCGAATCCAATTCCAATTGTTCCGCTAACAATCCGCCGATATGATTGACCGTCCATTTATTATGAATAGCAATGCGGACAGTTGCTTGCTCGCCATTGCGCAATAAACCAACTAAAGCCTTATTGCTCATGTTTGGCTTAACCTTAAAACGACCCGCACGCATCGGTTCACTTGGATAATCCATATAATTGGCGACCCAAACAAACGAACTTTTACTTTCAATAAAACCGCTATCAACCAACGTAGTCAGCACTTCATCGAATGATGAATTAGTTGGAATATAGACGAATTCTTTTTTTAAATCGCTTGGCGTATTTGGAGAAAATATGTTTTGATAATATCCATATCCGAAATACCCAACAATCAATGCTATAGCTAATAGGACAATAAAAAATCTTTTCATTTCGTAGAATTCTTAAAGAAATTCGATTTGAATTAAGGAAAAACTATTGTAGGTTTTGAAAACGTATAATTAGTCATTCCTAATTTTTAATTCATTTGCGCCAACAAATACATAATTGCCATACGAACAGCAACGCCATTTTCAACCTGTTGGAGAATCACAGAATGCTCACTATCTGCGACATCAGATGTAATTTCGACACCACGATTGATTGGGCCAGGATGCATAATGACAATTTTCTTATCCAATTGGTCAAGCATTTCTTTGTTAATACCAAAGAATTTGCTGTATTCTCTCAAGGATGGAAAATACTTAATATCCTGACGTTCTAATTGAATACGCAAAATATTTGCAGCATCACACCAAGCCAAACTATCCTTCACGCTATAGCTAATCTCTACACCGAGTTTATGCAAATGCGTTGGAATTAGCGTCGGCGGACCACAAACACGAACCTTTGCACCTAGTTTTTGCAAACAAAATATATTGCTCAACGCAACCCTTGAATGCAAAATATCACCAAAGATACAAATGTGTTTTCCGTTCAAATCGCCCAATTGCTCCCGTATAGAATACGCATCAAGCAAGGCTTGCGTCGGATGCTCATGAATACCATCACCCGCATTGACAATATTTGCAGAAATGTGTTTTGATAAAAAAACAGGCGCACCAGGCGCAGGATGACGCATAACGACCATATCAACTTTCATTGATAAGATATTATTTACGGTATCCAATAATGTTTCTCCTTTTTTAACGGACGAGCTAGAGGCTGAAAAATTCACCACATCTGCACCAAGTCTTTTTTCTGCTAACTCAAATGACATTCGAGTTCGAGTAGAATTCTCAAAAAACAAATTGGCAACAGTTATATCTCTAAGTGAGGGCACTTTTTTGATAGGTCGATTAATGACTTCCTTAAAGTTGTCGGCTGTGTCTAATATTAATTGAATATCATCTGACGTGATGTACTTTATTCCTAGTAAATGACGTGTACTCAATCCTGCCATAAATCTGGTTCTTAAAACTAGGTATCGGATACCTTAAAGTTATCCGATACCTCAGCCATTTCTAAATTTTATTTGGATATAAAACTATTTTATCTTCTCCGTGTATTTCTTTCCAATACACTTTGATATATGCTTCATCAACCGCATCAACAGTAATTCCGTTGTATTCTGACTGAATAGGCAATTCTCTATTAAAACGACGGTCAACCAAAGTCAATAATTCAACTGACTTTGCTCTACCATAATGAGATAATGCGGTCAAAGCTGCTCGAATAGTTCGACCAGAATATAACACATCATCAATCAAAACAACATCTTTACCTTCGACCAAAAAGTCCATTTCTGTTGGACTAGCCGCCAAAATTTTTCCTGATCTACGAAAATCATCTCTGTAAAAAGTTACATCGAGTATTCCCGTAGGTACTTTTGAAATATCGGTTAATTGGCTAAGACGCTGATAGATTCGATTGGCAAAATCTGTCCCTCTTGGCTGAACGCCAATAAAACAAGTATTTGTAAAATCGTCGTGATTTTCAATGAGTTGGTAGCATAACCGTTCAATGGTTAATGCGAATTTCGGATGGCTTAAAATAGTTTTTCCTGAAGTTTCCATATTTCTTTTTCAAACAGCGCAAAGATAGTTTTTTTTAAGTATTAAATAACTAGGTACTAGGTGTTAAGTAGTAGGTAGTAAGTATAAAAGTGATAAGTCATTGAAAATCAAGACAAATTTTTACTCAATACTTACTACTTAATAGTCTTTATTCACAAAAATTAATA
>CAZMEH010000904.1:0-3728 GCA_964564885.1 uncultured Saprospiraceae bacterium
TAAAGAAACCTGAACCAATAGGATCCGTACGAATGTCACCAAAGTTTTGACCACCGTCTGTCGTGAAATGAAACTCACCATAGTATAATGATATAAACTGTGTATCTGGTTGATTCTGGTCAATGTGTGTCATAAATCCATCACCACCAAGTACTTCTATCGTATTATCCACTTCAAACTGATCAAATTGCTGTGTACCATTATCCTGTGCACCTGCTAAGAAATAGTTTGAATATTTATCTGGATGCATCGCATGCGCATAAAACTGCGTTGTGTTATATCCGTAATCTTTATTATCAATATTTAATCCTTTATCCGTTGACAGATAAACACCTCCGTCATTTCCGAATAAAACTCGACCTACTTTTTCCTTATCCCAAATCATAAAATGTTGGTCAGCATGAACTTCTTGCAAACCACCACCACCAAACCATTGTGAGATTTGAGTCCAAGTACCACCACTATTAGTCGAGCGCAATAAATCAATACCACCAATAATCACCGTACTAGGACTAGTAGGATCTACCGTAATATCTAAATCATACCAAGCTTGACCACGAGTAAAGATAGGCATACCAAGAGCGGATGGCGCATTTGATGTTTTAGACCAATTTACACCTTTGTTGCTCGACTTATAAATACCTGTAGCTTCAGCACCTTGTGCCGTTACTGCATAGATAACATTATCATTCGATGGAGCAACGCCAAGTTCTATACGAGTTGTATTAGAAGGAAAACCCGAGCCATTAACTGTTAACCTAGTCCAATTGCCTATATCTCCTTGACTAGCACCTGCTCTTGAAGTATAAACCTGATTTCCAAGAGTAATATAGATATCACCATTTTGTGAATATTCCATATCAGAACTACTATTGCTAAAACCGCCACTTACACCAGAACCAAGTACTTTTATCCACGTTCCACCTTGATTTTGACTTCTATACAAACCTGTTTGTGTCGTAGCATAAATATCATTAGTAACGGGATGAGCCAGTAATCTTACCACATAATGAAAAAGAGAATTAGCTGTACTTGGTAAATGTGTCCAAGTATCTCCTCCATCAGCTGATTTCCAAATACCTAATCCACGTCCTGCTCCACCAAATGGTTCTCCTGTACCAAAGTACATTTCATCTGGATTATTAGGATTTTGAGCTAAGGCACAAGCATTCAGATTACTGTAAGTATCGCCAACGTTTATCCATGTTGGTCTGGAATCTGAGATATTTGTTGTTTTCCAAAGTCCGCCAGTTACACCAGCTGCAAAAATGGTATTACCTGTTGTATCGTTCTTATCAATCAGAATAGCTCTGGTACGACCACCTACATTGAAAGGACCTCTTTCCCGCCAATTTGCATTAATCAATTCACCTGTACGAGAAGAAGCTTGATCGTTCAACACATCAATTCGACGATAAACATCTAACATTCTTTCATGAGGCACATAACCCAAGGCTGGGTCTTGTTTCATAAAGTTATCCCATTTGATAGCTTCATCTATTCTAGTTCGCTTTGAAGCTTCTTCTGTTATTTCTGAGTTTGAGGTATAATAAGTTCCTACACCAGCAGCAGTTATAAAAAAACAAGCGATTAAAAGGTAAATTTTTTTCATACGTTAAATTTCATTATATACTTGAAAAGGTTTTTAATTTATATTTAATTAAGATTTTGCAATTTATATAAAATAGAATTATAAAAATACGTAGCAAATACGTTTTTGCTAAGAATACACCTATCTTATTTATTAATGGTCTTTATGTTGACATCACAAATTTATAATGACTCAATAATTGTCTGAATTTTACAAAATTAATTCAGACATTTACTCGGTGAAGAAACATGTTTTCTTTAAAACAAAATATCAAACGATAACAAATAGAAGCATACTCGGATTGTTTTAATGTAAACGTTTGAATTATGATTTCGATGCGGTATTACTCAAACTTCATAAAAAAAAAACCGAAAATGTAAAAATTTAGACGATTAGCCATAAATTGGAAACGAAACTAAACTTTTTTTAATTTGAATATTTTATAAAATGAAATCTGCCTTTATTACAAGGAATATAAATAAGAATGGTTCATTTTTTAAAACCTTAACGCACCAAGATTTTGAGGTGAATGGTCTTTCCTTTATTGAGTTTAAAGCCGTTCAAGTTGCTACTTTTCCTACTTGCGATTGGATATTTTTTTATAGTAAAAATGGTATTCGTTTTTTCTTCGAGCAAGTTCAACGATTAGATTTAAATATTAGAAACCTTGATTGCAAATGGGCTACGATTGGTCAAGCTAGTACTACTTATCTAGAAAAATTTGGAATAAAAGCAGACTTTATCGGAACTGGCGAACCTCTTTCTACTTCAAAGGCATTTATTAAGCTTGCTAAAAATCAACAAGTCCTATTTCCAAGGGCTTTTAATTCTAAAAAATCAATTCAAAATATTCTAGGAAATCAAATAAAAGCCATTGATTTGGTTATTTATGAAAATTACTTCATCCAAAACATAGAAAAACGAAACGAATATTTCCTAGTCTTTACTAGTCCAATGAATGCACAAGCTTATTTCAATACATTTCAATTAGATGATTATCAACACGTCATTGCTATTGGTCAAACGACTGCGAAAGCATTAATTGAATTAGGTATTAATGATTTCACTATTTCAAATCAACCAAGCGAAGAAGATCTAGCCGAAGCTGTTTTAAACAACATACCAAACAACAAGGGTCGGACGCTTTAAAAGCGTCCGACCCTTAATCTGGTTAATCCGTCAACCGTTATAACTTCTTATACAAATCTGGTCTACGTGTTTTTGTGCGCTCCAATGCTTTGTCATAACGCCAATCCTCAATCGCTTGTTTGTGACCAGAAAGCAAAACATCAGGCACTTTCATACCACGAAAATCCGATGGGCGAGTGTAAACAGGTGGCGCAAGCAAATTATCTTGATGAGAATCGAACAGCGCAGAAGTTTCATCATTTAATACACCTGGAATCAATCGACCAATCGCATCAACCAAAACCGCAGCAGCTAATTCTCCACCCGACAAAACAAAATCACCAATCGAAATTTCTCTAGTAATATATTTTTCTCGAATACGCTCATCGATACCTTTATAATGACCACAAAGAATCAAAATATTATTCATCATCGACAAATGATTCGCAATCGGCTGATTAAAACGTTCTCCATCTGGCGTTACAAAAATGATTTCATCATAATCCCTTTCCGCCATAAAAGCATCCAAACAATTCGCCAAAGGTTCTGCCATCATCACCAATCCTGCACCTCCGCCATATTGATAATCATCCATTTGCTTGTGTTTTCCAATCGAATATTTTTCTCTTGGATTAAACAAATGAACATCTAATATACCTTTTTCAGCAGCTCGTTTCATAATTGAATGCTGAAATGGACTTTCCAGTAATTCTGGAAACAATGTAATAATATCAATACGCATTTTAAATTACGATTTTAGCCTGCCTGACGGCAGACAAGATTTACGATTTTAGATTGCAAAAAGTCCAAAATCAAATAGTCTTTATTTACAAAATTTCTGCTGTGTCATAATCTGTTTGAGTAATTCTATATTCATATGCCTGTAGCGTAAGAGTATTTTCAATTAACGAATAACTATTCAAATTATAAATAGAACTATTAATTTGGACGTTTTGGTAAAACGTCTCTACGTTAGACCATTTTCCATAACGAATCAGCAGGTTTTGAT
>CAZMEH010000905.1:0-3189 GCA_964564885.1 uncultured Saprospiraceae bacterium
TTCCGTCGGTTACTAGCAAGGAATAAACCGTTGTTTGTGTTGGAAAAACGATTGGATTATGTATTTGAGGATTCGTAATTGTACCAATCGGCGACCATTGATAAGTATAACTGGCATCAAAAACCGCTTGCATTTGAACAAAAGTCACATTATCACAAATCGACTGATTATTTCCTGCTACTGAACTGGGTAATGTATTGACCGTCGCCCAAGTGCTATCCGTGTAAGCACAATTCAAGTTATCGGTCATCGTAACAAAATAATGTTGACTAGCCGTTGGCGTTGCAAAAGTGTTTTGAGTAGATGAATTGGTAATATTTTCACCTGTCCAACTGTAAGTATTTGCCGTTCCTGCGCCCAATTGAACGGAATCGCCTAAGCAAATTGCCAAACTATCATTGGTAGTTAACAGCGTTGGATTTATGGAAACGGTAAAGTCATAATTCGTTACACAACCATCGTTTGACGTAGTTTGTAAAATGTAATTTTGAAAAGCAACCGTTGCACTTGTATTCGGCAAGTTAATCGTATTCGTCGAACAAGTATCGCAATTCACTACATTATTCAACCATTGATATTGAAAATTCGGTTGTGTTGTTTGACCAATTGTCGCATCCGTATTTGGGCAAATTTGCGTCAATGGCATATTGTAATTTGTCGGCACATAAGATTGAATTTGCGAACCGGAGCAAATACAATTCAACGCTTCGTCAATCACCGCAATGATATGACAATATGCGCCCGATGGTGCTAAAAAGCCTGGGTCAAGTGCGGATAAATTCCAAGAACCGCCAGCTGGAATATTCAAATTTTTAGTTTCTGTATGTAATAAAACATCAGCCACCGTGATTTGTCCGTCGCCATCAATATCATTATAATATTGAATAACAATAGGATTTGAAGCGGAATGTGCTGCACCGTTGTTTTCAATCCTCATCGAACGACGAATAAAATCTTGTCCGCCAGATGCTGTAACCGTGAAAGCTAAATTTGATAATTCGAGTTTTGCTCGGTCAACCCTTGTTTTGTGCTGTGCGTTTCCTGTTGATACTAAAATATTACAAACTTGACCAGAAGAAACACAAATCGCATTTGCTGGCGCAACGGTTTGAACAAACATTAACAGTTCTTCACCACAAGTAAAACTGCTATAATCTTCTGTTTGAAATTGAAAAGAAATGGTTGTGCCGCCCGACAGTCCGCTATTCAATTTCCATTTTAAAATAGTTACACCGTTGATTATTTGAATATATGGCGCATTAGCAGAAGCATTTGAAATCGAATTATAAGAATTTGCGACATAATCAATATTGGGTGGTAACGACACAAAAACACTATCTGTTGCGCCCGTCAAGCCTGTTACATTGATGTCAAGTCGTGTCGATAAGCTATTTGTACAACCGCCTAATGTGTCCATTGTAATGGAAATACTAGAATTATAAGCAGGAGTTGCGCCATTTATATAAATCGGATTGCTCGCTCTTGAAATAATATTCGTCGGATTATTACATTGATTATCGCCCATTGAACGCAAAACAACATAAGAACCAGAAATATAATCACAGTCCGCAATCAATCGAAAACGAACATTAAAGGTATTATTTGGAAATTCTGTAACGCCTTTTAAACCATTCGCTTGCAAAGTCGCATTTAAAGATGAAATATCCCATTGCCATATATTTCCTTGAATATTAATCGGATTTGGAATGTTTACAAAACTATTTCCATCAGGATAAGACATTTGACAAGTTCCATTAACGATAGACAAACCTTGTGGTAAAATCACTTCTAATTTGATAGCATTTGCTATTCCTAATTCCGCATTGAACACTTTTGCTGTCAAATATGGAATATTAGAACACAGCGCAAAAGTATTGATAGAAGGATTGGTTAATGCCATTTCCAACTCTGGACGAATAGATAATACCGTAAAATCAAGCGAATCTATAAAACAAGCATCCGCAATTGACGAAGTGTATTGTGAGCAATTCCAACCAAAATACAAACGCAATGTTTCTAAATCACAACCATTATTTAACGATGTTATTTTGAGTTCTCGTAGTTCATTTTTTTGTAAATCGCCTAATTGAAAAATGCCATTGATAGCAGTATAAGTTAGATTTGTTATTGTATTTATTAGAACAAAATTGGTCAATGTTCCATCTGGCGAAAATGGTCGAACCCAAGTATTAAAGGCTTCTTTACTTTCTAATCCACCAGAATTAACTACTTTATTTTCTAAATCAAATTCCCATTCAGCCGTCGTACTCGTTGCTACAATCCCAGGCAAACCACTTGAAATATCCAAATCTGGTCGCAATACCCGAATCCCAGAACCATTAATTCGTCTTTCTGTAAAAATACTATCATTCAATTCATGAGACAATTGAAATTCAACTGCATATTCAACTGGATAATTCCCAGTTAAAGCACAATCTGCATTATAAACATGTTGTAAAAAATAGAAAAGTCCTTCATCGTACAAGGTATCTTGAAACGGCGACAAGTCAAAATATTGCATGCCGTTCGCTCCTGTACTATTTGTAAAAATGCCGCTATCCGTAATCATCGGCTGATTGAGTGGCGCAAGACCTGTTGAAACAATTTTGGAAGTATCTAGTTGAAAATTTGGATCGGGTAAAACTCCAACACCCAACACATCAACAAATTCACGGTATTCATAAGGAAAGAAATTGTCATTTGACAACATAAAATAAATAGAATTTAAACCCGAAAAATCATTAGCAGCACATGGTCGAACCACCGATTGACCTAAACCAACATAGATTCTATAGCCTGAAACCAACAGCTGATCACGTACGTCACAATAAAAAAAGTATTCTGGAAAGTAATTGTTATTACTCAAATAAAATCGTGGTTCACTAGATACATTTGCAAAAGTATGATTGAACAGACCAGGCGTATCATCCGCAAAATTATACCTGATCTTATAAGTATTCTCAACATAAATAGAATCGCCTGCTTCAAAAACAAAATTTGCAGGAACATTACATTTCGTGGCTAAATAATTAGGTTGTAATGATATATGGTAAGACAAACTATCTTGGAAATCGCCAGTTGTATTTGCTAAGAAAGTGGTCGTGTAATCTAAATTAGAGCAAGTATATTGTGTATTAGAGGAAGAATCAAATATTTCAAAATGATTGCTTTCCATCGTAAAATTCTCCG
>CAZMEH010000906.1:0-2093 GCA_964564885.1 uncultured Saprospiraceae bacterium
TCTCTGTTCTCTCTTCTCTCCTCTTAGATTAACCTAATTTCATCAAAGCAGCGTACACTTTATTAATTGGCAAACCCATTACATTATAATAAGAGCCTTCAATTTTTTTGACTTTTGCATAGCCAATCCATTCTTGCACGCCATATCCGCCCGCTTTGTCGAATGGTTTATAATTGTCAACATAGTAGTTGATTTCTTTGTCAGACACTTCGTCAAAATAAACGTTTGTTACGTCAGAAAAGCGAGTTGTCCCTTCTTTTGATAAAATACAAACGCCTGTGATGACTTGATGAACTTTGCTAGATAACTTTTTTATCATTTGAAAAGCATCCGCTTTGTCGGTTGGTTTTCCATAGATCACATTGTCTAACACGACAATACTATCCGCAGTAATGATGATTTCATCATCAATAAGCCAGTCTTTTACCGCTTCTGCTTTCAGTACAGCAAGGTATTCAGCGACTTCCGCTTGATTCATGTCTGCTGGAAAAACTTCATCAATCGGTCTTGTTCTAATCTCAAAATCAAAACCTGCATCTTTTAATAATTGATGTCTACGAGGCGATTGAGAAGCTAATATGATTGGTCTATTTATCATGAAAATTAATGTACCGTCGTCCCAATAACTATCAGGATTAGCCGACTAGGTTAATAAGTATGTTCTTTTATGTTTTATGCTAATAATCGTTCGAAACCTAGTCGGCTAAAGCCAACGGCACGAGTTTACTTCTGCGCTGTTCTTAATAGTAAGAATAGAATAATCAAAAATATGATATTGGGCGTCCAAGCACCCAGCATCGGATGAAAATTAGCGTTTGTACTTAGCGTTGTTGAAACTTGGTTAAATAGAATATAAACCGCACCGAGTAGCGCACCAAAAGCTAAATGTAAACCTGTTCCGCCACGGATTTTACGAGCAGCAATCACCATTCCGATACAAGTCAATATTAAGATAGTAAAAGCATTTGCGGTTCGCTGATAGAGTTCTATCTCAAAAAGCAGTGCTTTTCCTGTTCCACGTTTTTTTTCACTTTTCAAAAAACTAACTAATTCGGGCGAAGTCATCGTCATTTTAAGATTATCTCGCCGTTCTAAATCGCCTGGCGTCAGATTGATGGCTGTATCCAGGTTAATACCCGTAATATATTCCTCCTTCTTGCCTTCAAAACTACGAATCGTATAATTCGTTAGTTTCCATTTCTCCGTTTCCACATTATAATCCGCTCTTTTAGCTATCAATTTACTTTTGAGTTCACCGTCTTCGATATGCTCCAAAATCAAATCTCTAGCGACGCTATCACGAATGCTATAATGACGAATATAAGCTTTAGTCGTTGGCGTCAGATAGATGTGAACATCCTTAGTTTGACTTTCTTTATCATATTTATAAATGTATTGATTTTCAAAAGCAATCCGAGTTCTATTCCCAATAGGCATAAAGAAATGGCTCGCCAATAACATGATTCCGCCAATGACAGATGCGCCAATCAAATAAGGACGCATCAGTCTTGTAAAACTCACTCCGCCATTCAAAATCGAAATAATCTCTGAATTGTAAGCCATTCGAGAAGTAAAGAAAATGACGGCAATTAGATTGTAAACAGGAAAAAGCATCAAATGTAAGAATGGGATGAAGTTCATATAATAAGCCCAAATAATCAAGTCAGTTGGCGCTTTTTCATTCATGAAGTTATCAATCTTTTCACTGAAATCAATGATGACCGTTATCATCGTAAAGATTAGTACCGTGAAAAAGAAAGTTGATAAATACTTCCAAATGATATATTTGTCTATTAATTTTAGCATATATTTTTTAAATAGTACCGTCGAACCTGCCTACTATGGTAGGTTTATTCGACTAGGTGTAATCACTATTGTTTGATTACAAAACACTTGCAATCCTTAATGAATTTAACTCCTTTTCATTTTTACAATAATCACAGGTGGTATTGTTGCGAAAATGCTGTTGGACAAAGTAAAATAATAAATTAGCCATTATGACTTCATCTTTTTCTGCCATACTTCGTTGAAAATACTCGTCATCCCGAGACTTTGGGATGCCTGTGTTTTTCACCTCGTCTAGCAAAAAAACA
>CAZMEH010000907.1:0-7229 GCA_964564885.1 uncultured Saprospiraceae bacterium
CCTTATTTTTTCAATAAATGCTTAATTTTGAATTAAAATAAATGATAATGAAAAATATATTTACCCTATTCATAATCGGATGTGTTGCAAGCCTGCAAGCGCAAACATTAGAATTTACAGACCATTCAATCAATGCAGGATTCAATAATACAGGCTCAAACTCTGGAGTTGCGGTGGCTGATTTTGACAATGATGGCTTTGATGATGTTTATATTTCGGTGACATTAGGCAAGAATATTTTATATCATAATCAAGGAAATGGAACATTTGTCGATGTTGCAGCGAGCGCAGGTGTTGACTACGGTGACCAATCCAATTGTAGTGTTTGGGGCGATATTGATAATGACGGTTATTTGGATTTGTATGTAACGGGTTACAATATCCCGAATGCAATGTACTTGAATAATGGCGATGGAACATTTACGGATATCACCACTTCTTCTGGAACGGGAAACGCTGATAAAACGAGAAGTACCATGTTTGCAGACATTGACAACGATGGCGATGTGGATTTGTACGTTGCGAATATCTACGACCAAAACGTGATGTACCGCAATAATGGCGATAATACATTTACAGATATTACGCTTGCTTCTGGAACATGGGATTACAAAGTAGCGATGGGTTCTATCTTTTTTGATTATGATAATGACGGTGACCAAGATTTGTATTTGACACACGATGCTTATCAATCTTATATCATGTATGAAAATGATGGTAATGGAAATTTCACAGATGTGAGTGTTGCGTCGAACTTAAATTATTCTGGACAAGGAATGGGCGTTGACATTGGAGATTATAATAATGATGGCTATTTTGACGTATATATTACCAACCTTGGTTACAATAATTTATTTAGAAATAACGGAGACGGAACGTTTACAGATGTGGCTCAAGATGTTGGTGTGCCTGATATCGGAATGGGCTGGGGCACGTTCTTTTTTGATTTTAATAATGATGGATTAGCAGATATTTATGTGATTAATGATAGTTTTTTTGCACCAAATGATAATGTATTATACGAAAATACAGGACAAGATACCTTTAATATAGTTAGTGTAAATACACCGTTAGCAAGTCCGTTTAGTGCATTAGGTGGCGCAACGGCTGATATTGATAATGATGGATTAGTGGATATAATGGTCGCTATTCTGCATGGAGACGGTAATCAATTATTCAAAAACACTTATTCTGGAACAAACGGCTGGATAAAGGTCAAAACAGAAGGAACGACATCAAACCGAGCAGGAATTGGAACAAGAGTAGAAGTTTATACGGATGGTAAAATGCAAACGCAAGAGGTTATTGCAGGTCGTGGTTATTCTTCTGCAAATAGTTTGACGCAGCATTTTGGAATCGGTCAAGCAGCAACTATTGATACATTGATTTTGCGTTGGCAAAGTGGTCATGTGGACAAATATTACGATGTTGATACGAGCAAATATTTTTTAGCCATTGAAGATAGTAGCTTCGCTGAAATGGTCATTATTCCAACATCAACAATCGCTTATGAAATACCAGAAATAAAAGTCAAAACGGCTCCAAATCCATTTACGGATTATATTCAATTCAACTTAGCATTAACACAAAGAGAAACAGTTGTATTAAATATTTTCGATACACAAGGAAAACTAGTACGTCAATTGACCAATCAGCAATTCGATGCAGGAACACATCAAATTACTTGGAACGGAAAAATGGATAATGGCGCAGATTTGCCAGCAGGACAGTATTTTTATCAATTGATGACAAACAAGCAAATTTCTAGCGGTAAAATTATTTTATTAAAGTAATAGTTGCTTGAGTTGTCTGATTAAACTTATTTGAATAAAGTAGGTTTATTTAGGATAGCTAAAGTAGTCATTACTATATTTGCAACTAGAATAAAGAAAAAGAGGCATTAGAGCAGCGCATTATTACATAGAAAGGTCAAGTATTAAAGAAAATGAAAGTATTTAAATTTGGAGGTGCATCAGTCAAAGACGCTGATGCAATTAAGAATGTAGCGAAGATATTGAGTAGCTACAAAGAGGAAAAATTGATGATTGTATTGTCTGCAATGGGCAAAACAACGAATGCGCTAGAAGCCGTAGTTGAGGCTTACGTGAATAAGAAAGGCGACGCTTTTGAAGCATTAGGAAAGGTAAAAGACGTACATTATCAAATGCTGAGTTTATTGTTTGATGAAGGTGATGCGGTTTTTGATGCGGTAAATGACACATTTGTAGAAATTGAATGGGTGATAGAAGACGACGCAGCCGAAAGCTACGACTATATTTATGACCAAATCGTGTCGATAGGAGAGATGCTTTCCACAAAAATCCTTGCAGCTTATTTGAATAAAGTGGGACTTCTAACCAATTGGCTAGATGCTCGTGATGTCATCGCAACGGACAATACGTACCGAGAAGCGCAAGTTCAGTGGAAAGAAACGATTGCTCGAATGAACGAAACCGTTCCGTCAATGCTCGAAAAAGGTTTTGTGATAACGCAAGGTTTCATCGGTGGAACTTCTGAAAACTTCACGACAACACTTGGACGAGAAGGTTCTGATTACACGGCTGCTATATGCTCTTATTGCTTAGATGCGGAATCTATGTCCGTTTGGAAAGACGTTCCAGGTATTTTGACCGCCGACCCAAGGGTATTTAAAAATGTAACGAAACTCGACCGTTTGTCTTATCGTGAAGCGATTGAAATGACTTATTATGGTGCGAAAGTCATTCACCCGAAGACAATCAAGCCACTTCAAAACAAAAGTATTCCACTTCACGTAAAATCATTTATCGACCCAACGGGCGAAGGCACAATGATTTCTGGAATCATGGAGCAACGTTATCCGCCAATGGTTGTATTGTTGAAAAATCAAGCGTTGATACATGTTTCTCGTAGAGATTTCTCATTTGTCGAAGAGGAAAGTTTGAGCGAACTATTCAGGTTGTTCAAAAAGCATCGCATTAAAGTGAACATGATGCAAAACTCAGCGATTAGTTTCTCTGTTTGTATCAATCATGTTCCAAGAAGATTGGCTGCTTTTCTGGACGAAATCAAAGACGATTACCAAGTAATTTGCGATGAAGACTTACAACTAACAACGGTTAGACATTACACGCCAGAAATTATTAGAGAACTGAAACAAGGTAGAATGGTATTGCTCGAAGAGCGTATTCATAAAACCATTCAAATGGTGATGCGAACAGTGCCTTTGATGAAACTAAAGTAATTCTTTAGAAGAACACAGAGCAGAGAAGCGAGAACAGTGCATGATTTTCGTTATCAATAATAGTATTTAAGCCATTGATTTTTCAGGAAATCAATGGCTTAGTATTATTTAAACTAAGAATTTAGGTGAACTTCATTGAATTTTGGCAGTGAATAAAATAACTTGGTCGATTTTGTGGTTAAATTCTTCATAAACTTGTATGTTCATGTAAATGAAATGATAATTTTAGCGTTAAATAATTTTAGAAAGAATAACACTTTATGCTCATTAATAATTAATGAACATAAAGTGGCACATTGTTTTCTTTAAACTCATTAAACAAACAGGAAAAAGTACTTAGGAACGATAAAAGAATAAGTTATAACAGTTTGGATCGATTATTTTGTGCCAAATCAGATTATCAAAATCTTGTCAATCCCGAGCACTCGGGATTAGAAGTATTTTTATGATTTGAGTTGGTGTTAAAGAAGCAGCCAAATGCTATAAGTTATTTTTCATACGTTCCTTAATAATGAAGTATAAATAAGTTTGCATACTGGTCTAAATTGTTTATGTTTCATTATTTACAAAATTTATAAAGAATAATAAAAGTTAAAAACACATGAAAAATAGGGCAATGTTCTGGATGATGTTACTATGTGGAATACCATCATTGCTAATAGGACAAGAAATAAAACTCACTAATTCTTCTTTTGAAGACATTCCAAGTCATAGTAGTCCACCATATGGATGGAAAAATTGCGGTGATGTTTATGAGTCGCCACCAGATATACAGCCAGGTTTTTTTAAAGTAGATAAAACGGCACAAAAAGGAAAAACATATGTTGGGTTAGTGACTAGGGATAATGATACATGGGAAGGTCTTTCTCAAAAATTAGCAAAACCAATAGTTGCTGGAAAATGCTATAAATTCAATATTTACCTAGCAAAATCTACTAAATATATCAGTTTGAGTAAGTCTTCTATGAAGGAAGAAAACTTTAATCAGGCGGTAAGATTAAGAATTTGGGGCGGAAACTCTCATTGTCACCAAAAAGAAATTTTGGCGGAGACTGGTCCAATCAACCATGCTGCTTGGAAAAGATATAAGCTAGAGTTTAATCCAAAGACGAAGCATGACTTTATCTTTATAGAAGCACATTTCAAAAAAGGTGCTTTCTTTCCGTACAACGGTAATTTACTAGTGGACAATATGTCTTCTATCAAAGCTTGTTCTGTACCAGATGAGCCAGAAGAGAAAAAACGACCAATTGCAGAAGTGAAACCTAAGGAAAAACCTAAAACGACAACAGTTGTAAAGCCTGTCATTAAAGATGTGGTGGATAAGGTAAGTGACTTTAAGCCAGAAGAGGTAAAAAAAGGAACAATCATTCGTACGGAAGGCATTCAGTTTGCTTCAGATGCGTCTGGCTTCAAATCCGTCTCGTATGGTGTTTTAAATCAAGTATATGAGCTACTTAGGCGAAATCCTAGTGTTATCATTGAGGTTGGTGGACACACAAATAATATTCCTGACGATGCCTATTGTGATAAATTGTCCAGAGCAAGGGCAAAGGCAGTCGCAGATTATTTGATAAAGAAGGGAGTTTCTTCTTCACGGATTAAATATAGAGGCTATGGTAAACGTAAACCAATGACTACTAACGAAACTAAGGAAGGAAGAACTAAAAACCAACGAGTAGAGATTAAGATTTTGAGTTTAAAAGGATAAAGGTTTTTCAATAGCTTGTGGTGAGAACTCGCCATTCAATGTTCAATTTTTCTATCGGATATTGTATATTGAAAATCGTCAACTTGAAACGTTATTAACAAAAGTAGAAAAGTGCTTCTATTTATGTTAATGACGTTTTTTTATTGCTAAATCTACCGCTTGGCTAAAATTTTAAATGATAAAACACGTTTTATTTTTGGTATCAAAATTATTTATAACATCATTGATACAAAACCAAATTATATAATCGTACAAAAGTAATCTACTACATACTAATTGCTATGATTACTTATTAAATATAGAAAAAAACAGATGAATAGCTTTACACGTAGAGATGCCCTTCGTATGTTCTCACTTGGAACAACAGGAACACTTTTAGGATTACCTCAAATTTCAAAATACTTATCTGTTAGCCAAAAGTCTAGCATTTATTGTAGTAAAATTCCCGTAGAAGCAGAAGCTGCCATTAATGAATTAGCAGGAAATGGCATTGCCGTTTTTGAATTCACATCAGAAGATGGTTGGTTAATTGTTACAAAAGATGGAATTGTTGAATCAAAGAATATTCCGAGTGCCTGCAAAGCGAAGTTAGAGGAATTGATAAAAGGCGGACACCAAATTATAACCGTTGGTTTTCCTCCTCAAGGCAGTAATAGTTGGGTAATTATTACAGACAAAACTTATGCTACAAGTCAAGTTGGAACAGATGTAACAATAAAACTGGATGAACTCAAGCAGAAAGGAGTTAAAGTAAAACAGATTGCATTCCGCCCAAAACGTGGAAACGACCGTTGGATTATTATAACAGAAAACGGTTTTATTGCTCAAAATATACCAGATGAATGTTATCAAGCATTAAAAAACTTGCAAGAAAGTCCAAAACATGGTGGTCAGCCTACACGCAAAATCCATTATGTGAACTTTTCAAATACTGGTGGCTGGGTCATTTTAGCGGATGACTACTTCATGGAACGCAACTTAGAAAAAGGTTGTAAAGGTAAAATGGTAGAGTTTAAAGGTTATTATCAACAGGTTGACATCGTTGCATTTTCAAAAATGGGCTGGTCAATTGTTTCTAATAATGAAATCAGTGATGTACCAACCGACGAAATACGAGCATTTGAAAAAAATGTAAAAGGCGGTGGTATTTGGAATCGAATGAATTTGTCAAAAGTGCCAGGCGTAAGTGTAGGAGTGGTGATTGATAATAAATTGGCTTGGTCAACAGGTTATGGATTTTTGAAAACAGGCGGAACTCACGCAGCGCATAATAATAGTATTTATCAAGCAGGTTCGATGAGTCAAGTTCTCTCGACAATCGGTGCGCTTCAATTAGTAAAAGAAGGTAAAATTGGCTTGTACGAAGATCTGCGAGATAAGCGTTTCAAGTTTGAAATGCCTATTCGTTCTGGTTTTGAAATCATGAAAGGTCAAGAACCGAATCTTGCAATGCTATTATCACATAGAGCAGGTTTTGGTTTGAAAGGTTTAAAAGGCTATACCAGCGGGCGACAATTGCCAAATTTAGATGATATTATTAAAGGAACAGGTGGCGCAAATAGTCAAAAAATCTTTATGAATCATCCGCCAAATACACGATATGGCGAGTCGGCAGGTGGTTTTATTATCTTGGATAAGGTGATAGAAAGCGTTACAGGACAGAAAGCAGGCGATTGGTTGAACGAAAATGTGTTGAGTCCTTTAAATATGAAGGATAGTACATTCAAAATAGATTTGGCTAAAAAATATATTGATGATCACAACGTAGCAGCTGGACACAATCCGAGCGGCGGAATGCTACAAGGTGAGCGTTATCGCTTCCCAGAAAGTTCTGCTTACGGCTTGTTTACCAATGCGGCAGATATGACAAATGTAATTTCAATGCTCAATCAAGGTGGAACATTCAACGGAAGAAGAATACTAACTACAGATTTAGCGGAGACCATTTTAACGCCAGTCAACGGGAAAGAAAAACGCACGAGAGGCGTTGGCGTCATGGTCACGAACTTTGAAGATATTAATGATAGTGGAAAGAATTTCCGTTATAATGCTTCGGGTATTTGTACTGGTTTTAGAAGTATGATGTTTGGTTTCCCATTGCAGAAAACAGGCGTTGTCGTGATGTCAAATGGAAATGCTAAAGATGGACCAAGATTCTGTTTTGATGTCGCAACTGCTGTGATGTCAACTTTAGGATGGCAATAGTTTTTTGATGGAGGATTGGAGGATTGGAGGATTGGAGGATTGGAAAATTGGAAAGCAAATATATTTTACTAAGTAAAATTATTAATCCGT
>CAZMEH010000908.1:0-6875 GCA_964564885.1 uncultured Saprospiraceae bacterium
TTTTGGAATGGGTTGTAAAATAACAGAATGAAGGTTTTTTCGTTCTTCGATTTTTTGAGCTAAAAGAGCAATCGTCGGATGAGCAAATATTTCACTCAATTTGATAATTACAGAAAAAACCTGTTGTACTTGAGATACAAGACGAATAGCTTTCAAACTATGTCCGCCCAAAACAAAGAAATTATCATTAATCCCAATGTTCGTTTTGTTCAATACATTTTGCCAAATCTCTGCTAGTTGTTCTTCTGTATTATTTTGAGGTGCGACATATTCCGAACCCGAACTTAATAGCGTTAAATTATTCCCGAGATTTTGGGACAGGCTAGGATTCGGCAAAGCTTTTCTATCAACTTTGCCGCTGTTTGTTTGCGGAAATTTTTCCAATACCACAAAAAGACTGGGTATCATATAATCTGGTAAACTATTTTCTAAAAACGCTCTCAACGTTGTTGCATTAGGAATAGCTTGTTCCGTTTTGAAAATTAAATAGGCAACCAATTCTTTTCCCTGACCTAAATCATGTGCAACAACAACGGTTGAATTAATGGCTTGATGTCCAAGTAGATTTTGTTCAATTTCGCCTGTTTCTACTCGATAACCTCTAATTTTTAATTGATGGTCAATTCTTCCTAAACATTCAATATTGCCATCAGGTAACTGACGAGCTAAATCTCCAGTTTTATATAATCGCTCTCCTTTTTTGAATGGATTTTCAATGAATTTCTCCGCCGTTAATTCTGAATTATTGAGATAACCATTCGCCAAACAAAGACCTCCTAGGTGCAATTCTCCGCTAGTATTCGTTGGAACAGGTTGTCCATTTTTATCTAAAATCAGTAGCGATGTATTCCAAATTGGTTTTCCGATAGGAGGCAGTAACATCCATTTTGTTGGGTCGCCGCTCAATACATATTCACTAACAACGTGAGCTTCCGTTGGTCCATAATGATTTTTCAATTCACAATTTGGCAATCGTTGGAATAATTCTATGATGGACGTGCTAATTTGCAATTGCTCTCCTGCGGTTACGATGACTTTTAAATGTTGTAAATCATCCGTATGTTGGAGTAGGATTTGAGATAATTGTTGTAGTGCAACAAAAGGCAACATAATACGCTCCACTTTTTCAGTGACCAATAATTCAGCTAGAGCAAATAAATCTTTGCGTATCGGTTCATTTATCATGACCAAATGACCGCCAGATAGCCATGTTGCAAATATCTCTTGAAAACTAACATCAAAAATAAAGGAAACAAACTCAGCCGTTTTCGTACCTACGCCACAAGAACTATTATTAATATGCCATTGAATGAGGTTACTCATTGCTCGATGTGGCATTTCTACGCCTTTCGGTTTTCCTGTTGAACCAGAAGTAAACAGGATAAAAATCAAGTCTTTTCCTTGTGTTGACGTTACTGGATTGAGGATTGATATTTCCTGTGGAATAGTTTCTAAAACTTCTACCGTTGGGCAAATCGTTTGACCAAAATCAGCATGATATTCGTCGGTTAGTAAAAGTTTGGCGTTACTACTCGATAACATATATTCTAACCGAGCTTTCGGTAAACCTTTAATAAGTGGCAAATAACAAGCACCTGTTTTTAATATTGCTAAAACTCCAATAGGCATCAAAGCCGTTCGCTGAGGCATCAAAGCAATTACATCATTTGGTTGAATTTGATAAGTATGAATTAAGTAATTAGCAATTTGATTGGCTTTTTCATTGACTTCTTTATATGTCCATGAAATTCCTTCGAAGCTTAATGCAATTTCGGTAGCATTTTTAGCTGCTTGTTCTTCAAATAGTTGAGTAATCGTTTTATCTATTTGATAATCCGTTACATTATTTTTATTTAAAAAATTACTTACTTTTTCCATTTTAAATTTTTGTAAAAACCTAATTTTTGTAATTCAAACCTTTTATTTAAAAATAGGATGCCCATTAACTACCAGTAACTTCATGCTTGAATGTTACTGATAGATGTCCTAAATTTTTATTTTATAAGCTAAATTCTTATTTTAGTTTGCTAATGTTCTACTCGAAGTATCTTGTTGAGGCGTAACGGAACTCGTTCCATTATCAGTTGCCAAAGAATCAGGATTTGGATTGTTTTGTCGTACTCGCTGATCCGTTGTATCACTTATAATACTATTTGCACTATCAGCAGGATTTCCAATAATGGATGCCGTATCTATTGCCGTTGTATCAATTACAAGATTGTTGTCATCGGAGATTATTGTACTATTTGGATCGATGATACCACTTGTACTTAAAGAATCCGTTACACTTGAATTATTATTCTTACTTCCGTTTCCTATGACATTAAATTGAAATAATGCAAACAGCACTAACGCAATAAAAACTACAACTAATCCAATGCGCCATAACCAACCGATTAATCCTTTTCTTTTACTTTTATCCTTAATATTCGGAATAATTTGTTTGGCTCTCGTTTGTGTTTTAGCGACTGCAACCGCTACGGCACGTTCTTTTTTACTGGATCTAAGTTGTTTTTCAAGATTAGTGATAGTTTCCATCAGTTGACTATTCGCATTTTTGAGTGTTGCGACAGAAGCCAATGCCTGTGTATCAGCTTCTTTAAAAGAATCTTCCTGTCCTTTTAACTCTTCCACTGTGATCTTGCTTTCTTCATATACTTGCTCAAAATAAGCCCTCGACTTAATCGGGTCAAAAGAAAGCAATGTTCCACCTTGGTCAAAGTGTTGTGTAAAAACCTTACCCAACGCATAAGTTGTCGCACCTGCACTCATTGCTACTGCACCGCTTCCCAATATATTGATACCTGGAATAAGTTTTAAAAGACTAACCGCACCAACATTCCCAACTAATGTCCCGATGATAGACCGAGCAATATTCTTTTTGAATGGAACATCATATATTTTGGCTAAATCACTAATCATCCAAAGTTGAATACTCACTATACCAGCCGCATCCAAAATAGGAAAAGGGACAAAACCAACTCCAGAAGCCATTAGCATTCTGAAACGGATAATTCTAATCGCTTTTTTCTTTTTTTCTATATATTTCTTCGGCTTGCTATTTTCTACTTCTGACATAACAGTAGTGTTTATCTTATTCAATATTATATCTCTTTCCAATCAAAAAAATAAGTTTGTATTATTGCTTTTGGGTTTGTAGCTATATGACAACTATAAGAATCGTTCGTTAATTCACTGATGCTCACGGGTTGAATAAACCAGCTTTTTTCATTGACTTTCACTGCATCTTTAATCGCTTCAAAAGAAGCAGGAGGCAAATAAAATCCTCGTCCATCTGCTTTCATAATGGCTTCTTTTCGGGTCCAGTATTTAAAAAAAGTAGCCATTACATCTTGGTCTTCTTCTATATTTCTAAATTCTTGGATGGTGAAAACACTTTTGTATTCACTTGGAATAATGGTTTCAATGATTTCCACATCAATCCCTATTTTATTTTCGCTCAAAGCACAAACAACGATTCCTTGACTGTGCGATATATTGAAATCTAATTCCATTTTTAAATCAGCTAAAAAAGGGCGTTTATAATTGTCTTTTTGAAGTGAATGAATAGCATTCGGATTTTTATTTAATATTTCCAACCCTTTTATCAATAACCATTTTCCTAATAGCGTCGCTTGTCTATCTTGCCATCTGTGATATTTCAAAACATCTTGTTGAATACGTTGTGGCATTTTCAAAAGCAACTTATTGAATGCTAAAACATTTATAGGATATTGATTTTCAATGATTAATACCGTTACTTTACTTATGGCCATTTTACTTACTTTGAACTTTTCTTTTTCTTAGTCTTAGTCGGTTCAAAGAGGAGAATTAGAATAGCAACAACTAGCGGTGTCAGAAAAATAGAAAATATCAATACACCAAAAAATCCAACCCTTGTATTGCGTCCAGCAAAAGCGACCAACAGGCAAAAAGCGGAATAAGTAATAATCAACATCATATTCATAGCTACTATATGTTTTATTCTAAGACTAGTGCGACTAGACCCAATTAACTGATTTTGTATTTTAGTGTTTAAAACGGTCCATCTCTTTAGTCTTGAAGCATTAGATACTTTTTAGGTGGTTATTTTTTTAGATAATTGTTCTTGAAACTTTCGAAAAGCTTCTTCATTGTCTCCGATGGCTAATTGTGCTTGAAGAATCCAAGTATCTGGCGTAGCAAGAATAAATCGACCTTCTGCTTTTTCTAAAATATCATGAAGTATTTCGGGCGTTGTTTCAGATAAACCTTGAATATTTTGAATACCTGCATTGATTAATGTCTTCGCCGTTTTAACTCCAATCCCTTTGATGATTTGTAAATCATTAAGGTCGAGGCTGTTTATTTTTTCTTCTTTTAATAATATTTTAGCTGCTTCCTTTTCTTTAAGAACAGGCACAGCCTTATCCTGATTTCGTTGTTTTCTAAGAGTTTCAATTTCTTTATGAAGCGCCGATATTTCTTGGCTCAAGTGCTTACTTTGATTATTTATTGCAGATAAACCTGTTTTTGTTTTCTTGTCTTTAGGTAAGGCATTTTTATTTTTAGAACTAAAAGAAGGTTTTTTCCTTCTTAAATTCTTGACGACTTTTTGCCCCTCTTTGACTTGTTTTTTAAAGTATGCCTCCGATTTTACTGGGTCAAAATCTAGGAAAGTACCACCTTCTTCGAAGTGTTTGACAAAGACTTTACCTAAAGCATAGGTAGATGCCGAACCAATAATAGCGACAGAAGCACCACCAAAAATAGTACCCAGTCCAGGAATAAATTTAAGCAAACCAACTGCAGCGACACCTCCGATCAAAGCGTTGATAAAGAACTTTGCACGTTGTTCTTTGAATTCAAGCTCATAAGCCTCTGAAATATCTCGTACCATATACATTTGCACTCCCAACAATGCAGCTGCATCTACTATTGGAATAGGAATAAAACCAGTTCCAGCAGAATACATGGTATGGCGAAGAATGATATCATTTACCTCTTGTTGGTGTTTCTCGTTGAGTTTGCTGTATTTTTCCAAATTAGACATGGGCACTTTAATTAAAAAAAATGATTAAGTACTTCAAGGTATTTAATTCGACAGTATATTCTTGCAACTACTTGATTACTAAATATTTGCAACCGGTTTGCCGTAGGCAAGTCGTCAATCGTCAATATAAAATTGTCAATGTACTTAACTGTAATTATACTGTTGCTCTTTCGGCTTTCATTGCAGTAATTTCTTTCTTCAACTCAGCTATTGCAGTAGCTAATTCCTGATTAGTTGTAGCTAGCTCCTTACGTTCTGCCGCTTCTGCCGCTACTTTTTCTTTCTTCTTGTTGTTAGTTAGAATACCACTAAAAAAGCCTTTTTTCTCCTTTTCAACTCCAGTTTCTACTTCAGAAACATCTGATACGAACATACGTCCTTCCTCAAATTCTTTCTCAAAGTATTCTCTAGATTTCACAGGGTCAAAGTCCAATAAAGTACCGCCTTGATCAAAGTGTTGTGTAAATACTCTTCCTAGCGCATAAGTAGCCGCTGCACCAGATACTGAGGCCGTCAAACCACCAATGATTGTACCAAAACCAGGAATAGCTTTAACTACACTTACAGTCCCGATCGTACCTACTAATGAACCAATAATAGATTTGACTATACTTTCCTTAAATTCTACTTTGTACAAATTTGAAATAGATCGAATCATGGTGATTTCGATACCTAACAAAAGTGCCGCATCTACTATAGGAAATGGTAATAATCCTGCGCCAGCTGCATATAGTGTTCTACGTTGAACAATTTTGTGTGCTGCTATTTTAAGCTCTTCCGTAGATTTTAAAATTACTTCTTGTGCTTGTACATCTACTGCTTCTTGATTTGTCTCAGCCATTCTGTTATCTTTTTAGATTTTTGATCAAAAAATATTATAATACTGATTAATACGCTGTATTAATTTTCGTGAATAAATCCTATTGTTAAACTATTAATTTCCGCTTAGTATTACGGGTAAATCCTTGCTATCTGTACCAATAATGACGACTTTTGAATTGGGTGAAGTCGCTAGTTTTTCAGTTGCTTTTATACCATAAAACTTAAGAACATCAACGCCAGAAGTGTCTCTAAATCGCCTTAAACCTCGTGCCTCTATTACTATTCGTTCCTCTTCTTTTAATTCTTTTTGTATCAAATAATCATAAGCCAACATTTCTTGTTCCTTGACCAATTTATTTGCGATGGCACGCTCTACGATACTATCCAGTTGGATATTCCTTACTACTAAATCTAACATAGTGATAGAATAAACATCATCTACTTGTTGTCGGACTTGTACCAACATCGCACGCTGTACATCTTTTCGACTAGTGGTATATAAGGCTTCAATCTCATAGCGACTAACAACTTCCCGAGTAGCACCTGTGACGTGTGGAACTATAATTTTATTGGCATAATCCAATCCTAAATTTTGGTGCATCAAACCTAGCGAATCTATTTCTGGACGATAGCGATAAGAAATTTCCGCTTCTACTTGAATACCGTCTTGTGTCAAAGCGTCAATTGTATCTTGTCCACTAATCACACGGGTGTCATAGATGTACATTTCATCCCAAGGAAAAACAAAAGCCAATCCTTCATCCCAATGTTCATCGACTACCGTTCCGCCACCAAAGGTTTTAAACATAACACCTCTATGTCCTGCTGGAATAGAGATAAACATGTTATCCCAAAATGAAATCACAAAAACCAAAATCAGCATGATGATAATTAGCAATTGCATCATATAAGAACGGGAACCTTTTTCTTCCTTTTCATTGTCGTCTTGATCATTAATATTTTCTTGCTCCATCGTTTTTACTTTATAGCCATTTCTACAAGGGATTTCATTTCTTCTCTG
>CAZMEH010000909.1:0-4055 GCA_964564885.1 uncultured Saprospiraceae bacterium
TGATTTTATCAGAAATATAAATACTCATTTTAGCAACATCTGCTGGCAAAAAATTAATAAAATCAATGTATAATAGTTCATATAATTGACGCTCGCCACTATACGGACGCTCAACTTCTTTCTGAATATAATTCAAAACAGACAAGACATTTTGAATAATTGGCAAGTCCAAAATATTGATTTTGCGCTTTGTATGATACGCAATATCTTTACTTTCTAATAGCTTAATCAGTTGACTTGCTTGCTTGTGTTTTGCATAAATCACTGCAATTTCATTCAAAGAAACGTTGTCTTTTTTGAGTTTTTCAATTTGGTTAGCAATGTCTGTTTCTTCGTGAACACTATTTGGGTACGCTACAATTTTTGGTAAAACAACCGATTTAGCAACTTTCTTAGAACTCGCTAATAATGACTTATCCACTTCGTTAATTCGATTAACCAATCGGATTTCATTCTCATTAATCAGCCTTGAAGCACTGTCGAGAATGTGCTGAGAAGAACGATAATTTTCATTTAAAACAACCAATTTTGCATTATCAAACTCTTCATGAAAATCCGTTATATTCTTAACTCGTGCGCCTTGAAATTCATAAATTGATTGGTCATCATCGCCAACGACAAAGACATTTGGCTGTTCCCAATAATCCGCTAAATATTTCAAAATTTGGTTTTGCGCACCATTTGTATCTTGAAATTCATCTACTAAAATATATAAATACTGCTCTTGATAACGTCGCAACAAGAATTCCTTCTCATTAAACGCTTTCAAAACCCATTGAATCATATCACCAAAATCGTAACGTTTGCGCTGTTGCATTTTCCGTAAATACGGTTCGTACAACTCAACGGCAGCCGCTAGACGATTCATGCGCACTTCTGCGTCATTGATTTTATTTTGTTTTAAATCGCCTTTTTTAAAGGTTTTCCCATTTCGTTTATAAATATAATCCTCCCGAGTTGGCAAATCTTCCATGTATCCCGTGATACGTGAAATGATATGTTCAGCCGTCCAATGTTCCGTTTTCATGCTATTGAACAACGAATTTAATTGCCGTTCATACAAATACGGGTCGCCTTTCAAACGCTTTATCAAATGGTCGTTTGGTAGTTCGTCAATGATTTCTCGAATCAATTCTACTCTTTCCAGATCGGAAATAGGTTCGGCATCACGAGTACCAAATAAGTCTAAATTTTCTTGAATTATTTTATTGCAAAAGGAATGGAAAGTATAAATATGAACCTTGTGCGCTTCTGGTCCAATGAAATTTAACAACCGTTCTCGCATCGCATGAACGCCACTTTCGGTATAAGTTAAACACAGAATATTGTGTGCATTTGCATCTGTTTCTTGCAAAATGCGACCAATCCGTGCGCTTAAAATATGTGTTTTCCCAGTTCCAGGCCCAGCAACGACTAAAACCGTTCCTTCAATTTGTTCTACTGCTTCTCGTTGACGAACATTGAGTTGGTCAAGAATGGTTAAAAATTTGTCGTGATACCGTTGCCGATTGTCTGTCATAGGATTTTTTAGAAAAAAATTAGTGATTGGTGATTAGTTGTCGGTGACTAGTCTATTCTAACGTTTACTTTTCTTTCATTTATCACCTATTTTACCTTTTTTCACTAAATCATTTTACAAACTAAATAAATAATAAGATTCTTTGACAATTATTGCCTTTCATCCAATAGGGCTTGCCACATTGGATGAAAAAACAACAGTTTGGCAAAACGGTCAAAGAACCAATACTAAATTATAGAATTGACTAAAATAAGGATTTTTAGTTATTTAACAATTGCTTTCGCTAATTTTCATTCTATAGCGTCCTATTCCTGCTTATTTTTTCAAAAGATATCAAAAAAATATAGAAATCACTTTTATTGAGTTAGATATTGAAAACAGAATTTGATTTAGGTTTTCTGCTTAACTAGCAAAAAATATTTTCTATTTAAGCATATAATGATTACTTTGTTTTAAAAACAAACAAAGCACCAAATTAGTTTAGTTATTATGTACTAATTATAAGTGTTAAATAATTAGTGCTCAACTCATTAAATGATGTTTTATTCAAAAAAAAGCACTTGTTTTGTTGTTGGAAGATTATAAACTTGTTTAGAAGCTTATTCTAAAACAAGTTCTAACATTAATTAAACAAAAAGAAGTAACATGAGCTTAAAGAAAAAATTTTTAAAATCAAAACCTATTTGTAAAGTAACTTTTAATTTATCAGCAGAAGCAGCAGAAACTGCGGAAAACGTTGTATTAGTTGGTGATTTCAATGAATGGGACAAAGAGAATGGCGTTGCTATGAAACAACTTAAAAATGGTTCTTTCAAAACAACGGTTGATTTAGAAACTGGCAAATCTTATGAATTTCGTTACTTAATTGATGGCGAAAAGTGGGAAAATGACTCAGATGCAGATAAATATATTGCGACTCCTTATGGAACTGAAAACTCAGTAGTTGATGTAACACTAAACTAACTGAATTACTGTAATAACTTATAAATTGAAGGGCGAAGACAAATAATTGTTTTCGCCTTTTTATTTTAAAACAACGCTTCTCACCTTTATCAACACTACGTTACAGCAATTTACCTCATTTTAAAAAGGCTTAAAATATACCTTATATACACAAAAAATATTAGTCAAAACCCAAAAAGCAATTTCCCTAAAAAGAAATAAAATTTTGAATTAAAAGGCATATTCAAACAAATATTTATGCATTTTGTTCTATTATCCATTTAAAAAAATGAATTTTAACTTTGTCATAACAGTTTTATTGTTTTACTTTTGTGCTAATTCTAAGTGTATTGTGACGCTAAAAAACTCTAGCCAAATATGAGACAACTAAAAATAACAAAATCAATTACGAATAGGGAAAGTCAATCCCTTGAAAGATATTTACAAGAAATTGGGAAGGTTCAGTTACTGACGATTGAAGAAGAAGTTGACTTAGCTATCAAAATTAAGCAAGGCGATCAGGATGCTTTAGAAAGACTAACTAAAGCAAATTTACGTTTTGTGGTTTCTGTTTCTAAACAATACCAAAATCAAGGATTATCACTCAGCGACCTAATCAATGAAGGAAACCTTGGGCTCATCAAAGCCGCACAACGATTTGATGAAACTCGTGGTTTTAAATTTATTTCTTACGCTGTTTGGTGGATTCGTCAATCTATTCTTCAAGCGCTTGCCGAGCAATCTCGAATTATTCGTTTGCCACTTAATAAGGTTGGTTCATTAAACAAAATCAATAAAGCTTTTTCATTCCTGGAACAACAATTTCAGCGTGAACCATCTGCTGCTGAACTTGCCGCTGAACTTGAGATAGACTCAAAAGAAGTTTCCTCTACACTCAAAGTAGCTGGTAGACACGTCTCCCTTAGTGCACCTTTTCAAAAAGGTGAAACAAGTTCTTTGTTAGATGTTTTACAAAATACGGCTTATCACTCTACTGACCGAGAATTATCTTATAGTCAATCTCTCAGCAACGAGGTTGAACGTTCATTAAGTAGTTTGCCTAATCGACAAAAAGAAGTAATAAAACTCTATTTTGGAATTGGACTAGAACAGCCGATGTCTCTGGAAGATATTGGTCTACAGTTTAGTTTGACTCGGGAAAGGGTGCGTCAAATAAAAGATAAGGCAATTCATAAATTGAGAACTACTTCGAGAAGTAAATTACTCAAACCTTATCTTGGAATGTAATTCTCTTAATTTTCAATATTTTTTACCAAAAAAGTCATTCTTAAACACTCAAGAATGACTTTTTTTGTATTAATATAATTTTCCTATTTGTTTCTTACCTTTTTCAATTGGTAAAATATTATTCTTTCTTACTTCAAAATCTACTTATTTAATTACTTCAAACATAGCTAAGTGTAAACATAACACTTTGATTTATAAGAATTTACGCAAGAAAATACGTGTGGTTGACAAAAGAGTTGCCTAAAGTTGCTACGCGTTTGGCAATTCTAAACCCTAGGATTGTATACCAACATTACAAACATAGTCAGCATCAAAAACTTACACAAACTAACCCTTAGCACATATT
>CAZMEH010000910.1:0-3400 GCA_964564885.1 uncultured Saprospiraceae bacterium
ATAGATGACAGGCATTTTCCATTTCCACTTATTCCATTCGTCATTATCAGTAATTAAATCGGCTATGAAATGGGCGACGTTGATTCGGCTGGTTTGACCTGCATCAAATATTGCGCTTCTAATCGGTGAAGGATGTACCTCAAAATCAGTTACATTTTCTTCATCTAATAAATTATCAGGGCGAATCGCAGCCCATTTGATTTGTTTGTCATTTTGTCCAATATTGGTTCGCAAATAATCAGCTGCCATCTCATTATCTACATGCGGAGGCAAAACCATTCGCAGCAATCCAATCACAGACTTTTGACCAAATGAGATAGGTTCATTAAGATCACGATTGCTATTACCAGCGGTATTCATGAGCAAATACTTGGTGGGATTTTCCGAGTTGTTTGCCTTAATGGCTTTACACAATCTCTCTGTTGCATCGGTTACAAGCTTGCGAGGCTGACCATATATACCTTTCCAACTCATGTTGTGTCCCAAACATGAAGCTACAGCATCACATCCTTTGACATACTGCCTCATCTCTACATCACTCAGTTCCAAAATGCTAGCACTAATCACAGACAAAGAGTTATGATTTTTCAGTAATTCAGGTAACTTTTCGGGTGATCGCACAATTATTTTAACATAATGGCCACGATTAAGTAGTTCTTTTACTAATAATTTTCCAGTTGCTCCGCTTGCGCCAACTACAAGAATTGTCATATTACTATTATTATTAAGTTTAGGAATGAGTAATAAATAAACGCTACATTTTAACTTGTGGTTTTAGTTGCCAACTTCGTTGAAAAGCCTCGTCTTAGCTAATGCTACCTCCGAGTTATCGGGGCAGGCTGCCTACGTTTTTCGCCTTGTTGGTAACCAAAAATCCTGCGTTATAATTGTAGCATTTATTTATTTTTCATTCCTTACTTTACTGATTATTCTAGTATTTTAAATAAGTTTAACACCAAATTATATAAAGTTCCTTGTTATTTAAGCGAAAATGAAATATAAAGGAACTTTTATTAATTTTTTTAGTGTAACAATTATAATTATATACCCAAATAATGAAAAAATATACGTTAAATTTGCAAATACAGAATATAGCCACTAATTTAGACGGTAATTATCACTTTTTTGCGATATTATAAATATATTAGTGCAACAAGAATTGTACGTAGGAATTAAAAAATTGCGGATACAGATTCTGTAATTAAAAAATAATTCTAAAATAGAAAAACAACAAATAATAATCATTTTTAGATATGAACAGTATAGTAACTCAACGTTTTATCAAGTGCCACAATAAGCTAAAAGAGGAAGGAACAGTCCGTTCTAGCCGTCAATTTGCATTATCCTTAGAGTATTTGCCACAGAGTTTGAGCGAAATATTAAAGGGTAGACGAGACGTTACTATCGAATTACTACGAAAATCAGTTGAGAAATATAAAATAAATCCAGTTTATATTTATACAGGTGAAGGACCAATGTTCATGAGTGAAGAAGACCATAAGAGTTTTCGAGTGCTCACTATTGTGACTAATTCTTACGATGATGAACGGATTGTTCATGTGCCCGTGCCAGCGCAAGCAGGTTATGCGAGTGAATTAGCGGATCCGACTTTTATACAGGATTTACCAACGTTTACTTTACCAGATTATAAATATAAAGTGGGTACGCATCGTTCTTTTGACGTTTCAGGTGATAGTATGGAGCCGACGTTATTTGAAGGAGATAAAGTGATTTGTAGTTTTTTAGAACCAACACTTTGGGAAACGTCTATAAAGGATAATTTCTGTTATGTCATCGTAACAAGAGGCGATATTTTGATTAAAAGAATACATAATCAAATCAAGGATAATAAGCAATTGACGCTTATTTCTGATAATAATTATTACGAACCGTATCCAGTAAGTATCGGTGATGTTCGTGAGATTTGGTATGTGCGAGCAAAGATTAGCCCTTTCTTACCATCTCCGCAGAATCTACAGAACTTAATGCGAGTAGAAGTCAAAGAATTACAGAATACAATTCATCATCAATCAAGTTTAATCGAAAAGTTACACCAGACTATCGAAAAACTACTCTAATTGACAACATCCTATTTCTTAAACTATTATATTTACGTATGATTTGGAGCAGAGATGTGAGAAGTGAGAACAGAGATTATTTAAATCAAATAACGATTGAGAAGAAATATTTAAAAAAATATTGATTCCTTTTATAAATCTATGTTACAGTAAACCAATCACAAATCACCTGCTGAGAAATCGGGACAAGCAATAACCAATCACTAAAGGCTCAAGTAGCCAATATAATATTTGAATGAAAAGTAAAATAGCTGCTGGCGTTTTAGGAATAGTATTAGGAGGTTTTGGTGTTCATCGGTTCTATCTAGGGCAAGTTGGATTTGGTATTTTATATTTACTCTTTTTCTGGACAGGTATTCCATGGCTTGTTGGTTGGATTGATGGTATCATTATGCTTACAACTGATGATGATGCCTTTAATTTTAAATACAATAAAGAGTATTACTATTCTAAACAAAATCAAGGCGGGCAAGATAGAGGAAGACCTGAAGGAAGGGCTTCCTATAATAAATATCAAGAAAGAGAAGACGAACGTCAACGTCAACGTGAAAGAACACAACAGCCAAGAAGTGAGCAACGACAAGGATCTGTAAAGAAAAACAATCCTTATAAAGACGAAGGAACAAAACTGTATCGTGATTATGATTTTCGTGGCGCAATCAAAAGCTATCAAATGGCTTTGAAAGTTAGTCCAAATGATTCTATTGTTCATTTTAATTTAGCTTGCCTTTATTCATTAGAAGAGGATAGAGATCATTCTTATTTGCATTTGAGTAAGGCGGTTGCGAATGGTTTTTCGATGTATGATAAAATCCGTGAGCACGATCATTTAGCTTTTTTGCGTACCGATCCAAGTTTTGAAACTTTTGTAGCCAATGGTTATAAAACCAATGCTGCTTACAATCGACCAACGCCTATGCAGGCACTTCCTCCTAAAGAAGCGGACGAAATCAATTTAATGAGTGATGAAGTCATGCAAAAGTTAGAACAAATTGGCAAATTAAAAGAACTAGGATTTTTGACTGATGCTGAATTCAATGCTCAGAAAGCAATATTATTAAAAAGGAAATAAAGACTAAAGTTCAAAACTAAAAATGTGTGAATGTGCTTATGCAACTTCACACATTTTTATTTTTAGTACACGGTCAAATTTTTAAAATATAATTTCCTACGCAACTTCGTCCATTTCAATTTTCTGACAAAATTAATTGTTTAGCTATTTTTGAAAGTAACCTTCCTCAATATTTCGCAGAAAAAGAGTGAGTAGAGTTTTCTAAATATCTAGCTACTTCTCAACATACTTTTCCTTTCTACCAAAAAAT
>CAZMEH010000911.1:0-27774 GCA_964564885.1 uncultured Saprospiraceae bacterium
TTAATAGTAAAACGCCTTGCCGTGCGCCGTTAACCGTTTGCCGTTTGCCGTTTCTTGAAACTTCCACAATAATCTTCAAAGAACCATATGATCTTACGCAATGTGCAGATTCATGGCAACTCGAAAACGGTTCAACGAATGATGAAAAAGTAGAAATTATTGAAGATTGGTTAAAAACTGAACAGGAGATAAATGTGAAAAAAACTACTTATATTGAGAATGAGACACAACTAGTATTTTGTAATGCTTGTTCTTGTTCAACAGGAGATGTTTTAGAAGTGCAAGTCGATAATTTGTCTAAAACACAATTAGCCAAACTTGGGTTTTATGAATGAAAAATTAGTCAATAGGTTTTAAATCAAAAGAGCTAAGTTAGACATCTCTAAAAGTTTATTATTGTCATTATCTTCTGAAACACTTTTAGCCTTTCCTATGAACTCTTCCGTATGATTTAATGCTTTAGGTTCTGCTTCTTCTAACGATTCTTTGTGAGGAACGCCATCATCTACGATGGAAATATTACCTTTTATCTCCCAATCGCCATGTTCACCTGCTTGCCAACGATTCCCAAAATCAATAGATTGTGCTTCGCTTTCTGAAATATCGTTTTGGTTAAAATTCCAAACATGATATCCAAGCATATTATCTGCATTTACTAATGTCCAAAGATTACGCAAAAGGCTTTGTTTCTTTTTAATGGCATTAATAATATTACCTTGAATAGAATCGGTAAAACCAGAAACTTTAGCTTCAAAGTAGTTTTTGATAGAACCCATCACATCATTAATATCAACATCTTTTGGATCAAACTCTGTCAAAGATTGATTGACAGCTAATTCTACTTGTTTGTTTAGGGCTTTGTGTCCAGCTTCTGCACCTTTGCCACTAACATTATTTTGTTCCATCAATACGCTAATTGCGCCAATCATACTTGGAATTTTTTGGTCAAAATAAGGAATTAGAAATGGCGTCATATAAGTAGACCATTCGCCAACACCGGTAGGAATAGAAATAGTTTGCTCTTTTTCAATACTTGATATATTCAAATTCCCATGACTTCCTTTTCCATACTGAAAAACGCCTTTACCAACTAGGTTGAAGTCAGGAGCAATAGTGACACAATCACCATCTATTCTAAAAAAAATTGTCCATAGGTAAGGTACTGCCTTGCCCCATTTTTCGGTTTTGTTGTGGCAAGTCAGTGTTTTAAGTTTGATTTTTACGTTAAATCCTTCCATAATGAACAGAGTAAGTATTATTCAAAATCGTATTAAATATTTTGAATAATAGAATGGTGAAATAGAAGCCTGTACTATATTAACTCATTAAACTTACTATTGTTCTTTTTCGAGGTAAAAAGGTGAAGTTCTTATTTTTTAACTGTTACTAAGCGATAGCTTTTGTTGCTCGCTCAATACGCTTCTTTCGAGCTAAGTAGTATAAAATACCCGATAAAATAGTTGCCACAAGAAGTACTAAAATGGTTAGTGCGAATGTTCCCATATCTTGTAAAAGAAAAACCATCACAATAAATAGAATATTAGTTACCGCAAGAACTGCTGTTCCTTGCAAATGTGAAAAACCTAAATCTAAAAGTAAATGATGAATGTGTGTTTTATCTGGATAGAATGGAGATTTTCCTTTTATAATCCTAGTGGTAAATACTCTAAGTGTATCGTAAAGAGGAATAATTAAAATACCAATCGTTACACCAGGAATAGATTTGACGGCATAAGGACTAGCTAAATTTAAATTGATTTCCATAAATTTGATAGCCAACGTAGCACTGATTAGACCTACTACTAAAGAACCAGTATCACCCATAAATATCTGTGCAGGCGTATAATTATATTTTAAAAATGCTACAACAGCACCCATCAATGAGAAACAAACAATAGCTATTTCTACTCGTCCGACCATGAAAAACCAATAACCAAACGTCATGGTAATGATAACGCTTATTGTTCCTGTCAGACCATTAATACCATCAATTAAATTAAAGGCATTAATAATTAAAACAATAATAAAAACGGACAATATAACACTAATGAAGAATGGTAAATCATACACATTAAATAATCCATAAAGGCTACTAATACGAACATCTGCCTTAAGAACCATTATCAGAGCGGCAAATATTTGACCCATGAATTTGCGTGATGGACGCATGGGTACAATATCATCCTTAGCACCAATTAGGAAAATCAGGACTAGAGAACATAATATATATTGTAAATCACCGAAGACATCAAAAGGTGTCCAAAAAATAACGGAAAAGATAAGTCCTGCAAATATGGCAATACCGCCAAGTGAAGGAATACTAACACTATGAGAAGAACGTTCATTCGGGTCATCGAATAGACGTTTTACCCTTGCTACTGAAATCACAGATGGAATAGCAAAATAGGTTAAGATAAATGCTGTAATAAAACTTAGAATGACATCGTACATATGTTAGGTTTTTGCGACTTCAAAAGTATCTTAGATAATTAACATCTCCAACCTTTTTTTTATGTTTAACCTTTAAAGTTAATAATTTACAATTATTGACACTAAAAGGCATAAGATAGTAATTTATTAATAGATTTATTCTAGCGAAAAGCGCTGTATTTATAATTATCTTCAACTTTGGAATCAAAAGATTGTTTCTAGTTTAAAGAAAATCATAAATCTGTTATCTTTGTAAATAGGTGATTGTTACTATTTATTGGCTAATCGTTATAATGAAGTAAGAAAACTTACGAAAGGCAAACGGCAAGTCACCAATCATCAATCACAAAATAAATACAAATATGAAATACGATGTAACCGTAATCGGTTCTGGTCCTGGAGGATATGTTGCAGCTATTCGTTGCGCTCAATTAGGTATGAAAACAGCTATTATAGAAAAAACATCACTTGGTGGAACTTGTCTTAATATTGGTTGTATTCCATCAAAAGCATTATTAGACTCTTCTGAACATTACTATAATGCAACTAAAACATTCAAAGAACACGGGATTGACGTGGAGAATGTAAAGGTTAACTTCACGCAAATGATTAAGCGTAAAGGAGATGTAGTTAGCCAAACAGTTGGCGGCATTGACTTTTTGATGAAGAAAAATAAAATCGACGTTCATAAAGGTTTTGGTTCTTTTATTGATAAAAACACCATCAAAATCCTTAAAGAAGATGGTACTTCATCAACAATTGAAACAGAAAAAACAATTATTGCAACTGGTTCAAAAGCAACCGTTTTTGATACATTCAATTATGATGGCGAACGCATCATTACTTCTACCGAAGCACTAGAGTTACCTGCTGTTCCAGCAACAATGACGATCATCGGTGGCGGTGTAATTGGTTTGGAATTAGGCTCTGTTTATGCTCGTTTAGGTACAAAAGTAGAAGTTATTGAATATGCAGATCGTATTATTTCAGCAATGGATAGTGATTGTAGCAAAGAGTTGATGCGTGCGATGAAAAAGCACCTTAAAGTTAAATTTCACTTGAAGTATGGTGTTACAAGCGTAACTTCTGATGGAACGAAAACAACTTTGACTGCAAAGCATAGAGAGAAAGATACGGAAATTAAAATCGAAGCGGATTACTGTTTAATTGCAGTTGGACGTAGTGCATATACCGATAAATTAGGTTTAGAAAATGTTGGAATTCCAACAGATAAGCGTGGAAGAGTTGAAGTTGATGCTCATTTGGAAACGAATGTAAAAGGAATTTTTGCAGTTGGTGATGTGATTAAAGGCGCAATGTTGGCACACAAAGCGGAAGAAGAAGGCGTTTTTGTTGCAGAATACATGAACGGCGAAAAACCACATATCAATTATAATTTAATTCCAGGCGTTGTTTATACTTGGCCAGAAGTAGCGGCTGTTGGTCAAACAGAAGAGGAACTCAAAGCATCGGGCAAACCGTACAAAGTTGGTAAGTTTCCAATGCGTGCGCTCGGACGTGCTAGAGCTTCTATGGATATTGATGGAATGGTTAAAGTCCTTGCTGACGCAGAAACGGATGAAGTTTTGGGTGTTCACATGGTTGGTCCTCGTACTGCGGATATGATTGCAGAAGCGGTGATTGCAATGGAATTCCGTGCATCAGCAGAAGATATTGCTCGTGCTAGTCATGCGCATCCAACTTATACAGAAGCGACTAAAGAAGCGGCTTTGGCTGCAACTGGAAATCGTGCTTTACATATTTAAATAATTGATAATGGATAATTGACAATGGATAATTAAAGGTGTTAGTGGAAGATTTAAATTTCTGTTTTCATTATTCATTGTCAATTGTCAATTGTCAATTGTCAATTATCCATTATCCACTCATTATGATAGATATAAAAATATACCACAGAGATTTAGTAACTGCGGAAGCAGAACAATTCGTTACGAATGACGAAAGTGGCGGAATTGTAATTTTTGTTGGCACTGTTCGTAAGTTTACGAAAGGAAAAGAAGTGGTTCAATTGGAGTTTGAAGCCTACGAACCGATGGCGATTAAGGAAATGACTAAAATTGCGGAACACATCAAAATGCATTTTCCCGCTCGTCGAGTGGCTATTCATCACAGAGTTGGTGTTTTGCCGATTGGCGGAATTGCTGTTGTCATTGCTGTTTCTTGTCCGCATCGTGTAGATGCTTTCACGGCTTGCCAATATGCCATTGATACATTAAAAGAAACGGTTCCAATTTGGAAAAAAGAAATTTTCACAGATGGTGAAGTTTGGGTTGCGGCGCATCCGTAGTTGATGGAATGATGGAATTTTGGAGGAATGGAATCGATAGTTATGACCACATGGAGGCGAATTATTCTTTGAAAGCCAACAATTATCTTTTCTTAGAAATACATTAGAACAGATCAATCATTGAATATGAAAATAGCCTTACTCATTATCGCTGCTGGTCGTTCTGCTCGTCTTGGTCAACCAAAACAACTTTTATCCTTTAGAAAAACTTTCCTTTTAGATCATATTATTAAAGAATGTGAAACGAGTAATGTTGGTGATATTTTCGTTGTGCTTGGCGCAAATAAGGAATTGATTGAGCCTCGATTAAATCAATCTATTTTAAAAAAAACATTCTACAATCCTGATTGGGCAAATGGAATGGGCACTTCAATAGCTTGTGGTATTTCTAATATTCAAAATGAAAATTACGATGGCGTCATTGTTTTGCTGTCTGACCAACCTTTCTTTACTAGTAACTTATTAAATCAAATCATTGAACATCAAAGAAATACATTAGCCCGAATTATCGTTTCTAAGTATCAGAAAGGAATGGGCCCACCAACTTTTTTTGATAAATCCCTATTGGAAGCATTATCAAAATTGAAAGGCGATGTCGGCGCAAAACCTGTTATTAAACAACATATCAAGGAAATTGAAACGATTAATTTTGAAAAAGGAAATTTAGATATTGATACGATTGATGATTTAAAATGGCTTTCTTCTTGATTAAGAGGCGGATACTTCAAGTGCGTCCGACCCTTGTTTTGTGCCTTTTTGTGAAAATTTCGTTTTAATAAAAGTATCGATAATTATTGTTTTAATAAACGAATCCAAATGAAAAATACTACAACAGTTCTATTCTTATTGGCTTTGCCAATGTTGCTTCAAGCGCAATCAAAGGTTCGATGGATTGACTTAATGCCAAAAAACAGCGATTGTATTAGCGCAATTGAGGTCAGTTTGGATGACACGATTAAAACAACTGCTTCACCAAAAGGACATGGGCAAGTTTTAGAATTTAAAAATAATGATAAGAAAAGTTTGCTTTATGTTGAGCGGGAACATAATACGGTTTGGTATCAATTTGAAGTAGATCTTAATGGTTCATTTATATTTGAATTGACTCCGTTTAGCGTTAATGATGATTATGATTTCATGCTATTCAAGTATGATGGTACAGTCGATTTTTGCCAAAAATTAGCCAATAAAGAAATTGAGCCGATTAGAACGAATATTTCAAGAAACAATAAAGGCATTCAAAGCAAAACAGGTTTATCCTGGGATTTTAAAGATAAAACGATTCATTCTGGCGTTGGTGCAGATTATAGTTATTCTGTTGAAATGAAGAAAGGTGACCGTTTTTATTTATTGGTTGATAATGTTTATAAAAATGGAAAAGGACATCAGTTAGCGTTTGATAATGATGTTTTGCTAGAGGAAAAAGTTGAAGCGGAAGCGGAAGAAATAACAGAAGTAGTGTCAGTACCTAAAACTAATAAAAGTAAAATGTATAGTTATGAGTTGCAAGGCGTCGTGATTGATGATGAAAACGAAAAACCATTACGAGCAGATGTAACGCTGACCAATTCTATAACAGGAGAAATTGTCGCTCAAACACAATCCGATTCTATAACAGGTGAGTATAAATTGGTTTTGGAAGAGGAAGCCCAAAAATTAGCTAAAAGCCAATATACTTTAGAGATTTCAAAAGATAATTATTTTTTTGATAGCCAAGATATTAAGCCTTATGACTTGCCAGAGTTGAGTAAAGTAAAAATTAGAAGTCGTATTCCTAAAATCAAAAAAGGCAAAATTTACCGAGTAAATAATATCAATTTTTACGGAAATCAAGCGAAGCCATTACCAATGTCTTACCCTGTTTTTAAATCATTGTTGCGCTTGATGGAAAAAAATACAACCCTAGAAATCAGCATTGAAGGACATACAAACGGTTGTCATCAGAGTTGGGAATATAGCAAAACATTGTCTGTCGCTCGTGCAGGAACGGTTCGTAATTACCTAATTGAAAATGGAATTGATGAAAAACGAATCAAACATGAAGGTTTTTCTTGCGATAAAATGCTTTATAAAGAACCGATAAATGAAAAGCAGAATATGTTGAATAGGAGAGTGGAGATTAGGATTTTATAAAACAAGGGTCGGACGCCTCGAAGGTGTCCGACCCTTAATCTCGTAATACTTAAAGAAATTTTCCTCGAAAAGTAGGCTTTTCTGCATTTTGACCGAGATATTCCATAAAATCATCTCGTGACATATCTTCACCGCCAAGACTTTCCAAATGATTAGAATGCGTTTGGCAATCAATTAAATCAAAACCTAAAGTTTCTAACTTTTGGACAAGCGTAATAAAGCCAGCTTTTGAAGCATTACTCACTTTTGCAAACATAGATTCGCCAGAAAAACACTTACCTAGCGCAATGCCATATAAGCCTCCGACCAATTCACCGTTTTGCCAAACCTCTACTGAATGCGCAAAACCGGCTTGATGCAATTCGAGATACGCCTTTTTCATATCAGCAGTAATCCATGTACCACCTTCCTGTCCTTTCCTGTAGGTTTTTCCACAATTATCAATCACCGTTTCAAACTGTTGGTCGTAAGTAATTTGAAATTCTTCGTTCCGCAAAACTTTGCGCATACTTTTTGAGACTTTTAGTTTTTTTGGATACAAAACAAAGCGTGGATCTGGTGACCACCAAATGATAGGTTCACCTTCATTGTACCAAGGGAAAATACCATTTTGATATGCAAGTAGTAGTCTTTGAGGCGATAAATCGCCGCCAGCAGCAAGAACACCGTCAGTGTCAGCATAACTTGGATGCGGAAACGTCAAATCATCGTCTAACCAATAAATTGCCATAAAGTAAGAATGTGTGAAAGTGAAAGTGAAACAGTTTTATAAAAACGACCTTTTCATAATTCTTAATTTTTCCATTGAATGGTTTTAATCATATGTAGCAAATCCTCTTTAACGAACTTAATCACAGGACGCATAGAGTCTGGATTTGGCGAAGTTTTGAAGTAAAGAGAACCTCGAACATAATGATTAAGGCTATCTGTAACATAGAATTGATATGGAGAAGCAACAGAACCTTTTAACTCGAATAACGCACCGTAAGCCTTATTATTAGGATAACTAAATGGTTCTTCATTAATGGCATTTGCCTTTGAAGTATGCTTGTAAACCAGATTTTGAGAATCGTTAACTAAGCTCAGTAATGTATTTTCTTTATTATCAATAGGTGCGTAACTACAATGAATACGACCGTTCAAATCGCCAAACACGACATCAAACCAGCATGGATTATCTGTTTTTCCTTCAAAAAATTTATTCGTCTGCTCGATTCTAGTATAAACAGGTTGCTCAAATGAGAAATTGCAATAATTTTCTTGAAATGGCTGATAGCTTTTTGTAGGATAATCTACTCTAGGATAAGTTCTTGGTTTGGGAATATAATTTTCGCTGCCACAAGATTGACTAAAAAAGAAGAATGACAATAAGACGATTAAGTATTTAAAATTCATTGTTTTATTAATTTTGATTTCATTTCAAACGATGTTTTTTGGACATTGTTTTCTTCATCAAGCATAAAAAATAATGGAATATTAGAAAAAATCTAATATTCCATCAAAGTAATCACAGAATGTCCGTTAATACTTTTTATTTCTAAAACGGTAAATCATCATCTGGTGCATCATCAAAGTTGTTTGGTGGTGCAGTTGTATTTGCAGCTGGCGTACTCGCTGGTGGAGTACTAGTATTACTTGTTGTATTCGTAGTTGCGTTTGTCGTTGTATTAGAACGATTAGCAAATGGATCATCAGCAACCGATGGGAATTTTCCGCCACCGCCGCCACCACCTGTATTAGGTGTCTCAAACGCTCTGAAATCTCTTGCTACGATTTCCATCGTTTTACGTTTATTTCCATCTTTATCTTCCCATCTACGAGCAGAAAGCTTACCTTCTATAAAAACGAGTTTACCTTTTGTTAGTTCAGTTTTAGCTCGTTCGGCAAGATTTCGCCAAACTACAATATCATACCATTCGGTATCTTTTTTTTGCCAATTGCCATCTTTATCCTTATAGCTTTCTGCATAAGCGATTGCGAAGCGACCAACGGCTACACTGTTTTCAAGGTATCTGATTTCAGGGTCTTGTCCTATACGACCAACTAATGTGACTCTATTTAATGCGTACATAAAATGTAATTAATTAAACAATACTAACCTTCAAAGATTGATTAAAATACTTGCAAGGGTAAATTGTTACAAATTCTAGAATAATTCTAAATATAAGGATTTATCCTGTAAATATTGAATAATTACTTTGGGAAATGCATATTGTTTTAAATTATCCTTTTCAATTTTCATGAAATCATTTTCTTCTAGTGATTCATTCAATTTTATATCCCAAAAAGTAGCAATTATTTTCCGATGCGTCAACATTTGACGATAAGGCTTACTAATCTTTGTAATACTAAAATCTTTATTTGTTAGTATTTCTTGCCATGTTGAATGGTTTTTCACCTCTTCCTGTTCTTTTCTCTCAGGAAATTCTATCAAAGGGAAATCATATAAATTCTGCCAAATATCTTTTTCTGTACGTTTTTTTACCCATAAACAGCTCTTGTAATTGAGGATTAAGTAGTGGAAATGGCGTTCTTTTCTAACCAGTTTTTTTGATTTAACAGGTAATTTATGAATAGTTTTGTTTTTTAAGGCTTGACAATTGGTATTAAAAGGACAAACCGTACATTTTGATAATTTTGGTGTGCAAAGCGTAGCACCAAAATCCATAATTGCTTGATTATATTTACCAGCCTGCTTAATATCAATTAATTCATTGGCTAATTTGAAAAATGCTTTTTTACCTTCCGTGCTATCAATCGGCGTTTCAATTCCAAAGATTCGAGATAAGACTCGATAAACATTTCCATCAACTACCGCATGAGGTAAATCATAGGCAAAAGAAGCAATCGCAGCAGCTGTATAAGGACCAACGCCTTTTAATAATAGTATGTCCTTATACATTTTAGGAAATTCTCCATTCAATTCATAAGCGATGTGTTTTGCGGTCGCATGAAGATTCCTAGCACGAGAATAATAACCTAATCCTTGCCATAGTTTCATTATATCATCTTCTGGCGCATCCGCCAAATCTTTAACCGTCGGGTAGTTTTTAGCAAAGTTTTGGAAATAAGGCAAGCCTTGCTCTACTCTAGTTTGCTGTAAAATGATTTCAGAAAGCCAAATTAAATAAGGATTTTTCTCACCCTTCCAAGGCATCGGTCTGTGCTGAGTAGCCGACCAATCGAGTAGTTTTTTACTAAATAAAGTTTTGAGTATATCAACTTTGCTCATGAAGTTTTATTCTAATTTAAGTATCTAAAAAATATAAAAAACGACTTAAGTTACCTATGTTTTATCAGTTATAATACTGATATAGTAATGATTTCGCTACTATTTGCAAAAAATGACCAGTAATAGTATCAATAATTAGCATCATTATTACATAAAACGATAGCAATAAAAGACGTTTTAATACTCAATACCTTGATTTCTAACTCTTTTTGTACAAAAAAGGTTTTTTTTTAAAAAAAAATCTCCGTTTTCTGCATTTTTGGTGTTTTGCGCTTGAATATTAATGAATATTTGCTTTGTTTTGGGTCTTTTTAGCATAAATCCTTAACCGTCAAAGGTTTATATGTAGAAAAATAACTTGAACAGAAAACAATTTAGGGTTAATTCCGTTTAAGTATTCTATAGGTATATTCATTTCTTTTTTATAGAGAATTTAATGAGTACACAAGTCATCATCAACGGAACAAGATGATAGAAGCATTATCGTTCTTTTATAGTTTAAATAGGAATGCTTACAGTTTCTTGGTTCGTTTTTTCTGCTCTAAATTATTACAACACTAGAATTATTTTCGCTTTTTGATTTGATGTAATATTGATGATGACAAGAATAGAAAATTCATTTTTTAAAAAATACTTTTTTCTTTAATAGAAAATTACGACCTTTGCACTCGCCTTTGACAAGCAAAGACGAAATGCTATTGATAAGTGGTTAAAAATCAAGCAAAAAGATGAGGAAGGCTGATTTAGTCGCAAGAATTTCAGATAAGACAGGGATTGCAAAAGTAGACGTTTTAGTAACGCTTGAGCAATTATTTAAAGAAGTTAAAGATTCTTTAGCTGAAGGAGAACCTGTTTATGTTAGAGGTTTTGGAAGCTTTGTAGTAAAAAAGCGTGCCCAGAAGATAGGAAGACATATTAAGAAGAATGAAGCTATTGTCATTCCGGAGCATTTTATTCCAGCATTTAAACCTGCTAAATCTTTTACTGAACAAGTGAAAGGGAATGCAGATTCAATTAAGGAATTTCAAGCTAAAACCGACGCAAAGTAGAAAAACTTAGTGTAGGTTAAAAAAGTTCTGTTATGTCAAGATTACAAATTGCCGTTTTAGGTATTGCCGTTTTATTGTTTGCAGGATTATATTTCGGAGGTAGTAGAACGCCGACATCTCAAAAAGATATCGAAAAAACTCGTTCTAAGGAAGCTGAAAACGCTACTATCAATGAAATTATTGGAATAGCAAAAACGACTTTATCAGAAAGTAGTCAAAATGAAATAGCAGCTCTTGAGAGTGAATTAGAAATAGCTAGTACAGATACAGTAAAACTTGCTATCTTTGAGGAACTTTCAGGGAAATGGTATACTTTGAAAAGTTATGGTGCGAGTGGCTTCTATGCAGAAGAAATAGCTCAACTCAAAAAAACAGCATTATCTTGGTCTATTTCAGGCACAGTATATGCGAAATGCTTTCAAATTACCAAAAACCAAAGAGTGTTCAATTTCTGTTTTGATAAAGCTATTACAGCATTTGAAAACGCAGCATCTATTGAACCAGACAGTATAGTACACAAAGAGAATTTGGCTTTTTGCTATACTTCGAATAATGATCCTTCTAAAACGATGGAAGGTGTCAAAATTTATCAAGGAATTTTAAGTCAAGATCAAGGAAACTTGAAAGTCTTACTGCGACTGGGTAAATTATCTGTAGATGTAACAAGAGATTATCCGAAGGCAATTAACCGACTTGTAAAAGCCGTGGAAGTTGCTCCTAATAATTTTGAAGCTAATTATTACTTAGCGCAGGCCTATGCTGGTGCAAATGATAAAAACGCAGCAAAAGAATATTTCAGGAAGTCATTGGTGTTAACTAATGATTCATCTGTTAAAGATAATATCAATCAATTATTAAATAATTTATAAAAGGAAAGTAATATGCCTTGTGGAAAGAAACGTAAACGTCATAAGATATCAACGCATAAGCGTAAAAAGAGATTGCGTAAGAATCGTCATAAGAAGAAGAAATAGTGAATAGGGTCTGAAAACCTTAGTTCAAAGTTAGTGTGTATTCTATCATATAAGTACACTTACGATTTTCAATTTTACATTGCAAAGTATTTTGTAGTGTAAAATTGAAGACCTGTAACTGTGCTAGTTAAAGAGATGTACTGATATATCAAATAATTCAATTTGATGTTACTGTTATGTCTGTATCCCAAAGCAGAAGATATTGCAAAAAAAATAGATATATGAGAATGAATGTGCACTGACTTTGCATGATTTTTTTTACAGGCGAAAAACATCGCAAATGGTGAGAATGCTAATATACCAGCATTTGATTAGATTATGTAAGTAGTAGTAAAGCTGTATAAAACGTAGATTTTATATGGCTTTAGGTAGTTTTAGTCCTTTGATATGAGTATTATTAAATATACGTCAGAATTAATTTAAAATAAAGAAATAATAACATTTCCATTTTTGTAATCCTCAAATTAAAATATAGAAATATTTGGAAGTGAAAAGCTTGAGTAGATAAGCAATACCTAATCGATAAGAAATTAGATTGCCTAGTAAAATAGAACTACTTATAAGTTTAATCATTGAATAGCCGTAAAGGATAATATTTGACTTTGTTTAATTTTCTTTTAATCTAAAATAATATAATACCCAATTTTTGAAAAGAGTTTTCAGCCAATTTGTTATCCTAATTTAGATTTGGTTACTACTCTTTATAATTATTATAGTTGTTCTCTAGCAAGTTTGATAGGAATATTCAAAAGGTCTCATTTTAATAAACTATCAAATTATCAAAGAACTATCATTTTACTACTAGCTTAACATATCCTTAAATCTTCTCTACTCCTTAATTTTACTATATAGCTGATTATAGTAATTTTCACCATGTCATTTTATTTGTCAATTGTTATTGAGCGTTTTTTCAATTCATTTGCCATTCAATTGAGCAGTAGCACTCAAGTTGAATAACTTATGGTTTATAGTCTTTCTCTAGGCTATGCATAGCTTTCCAGAGAAAAAAAGAAATATGTTAAAAGAATTAATTATTAATTCTAGTTCAACTGAGGTCGAAATTGCCTTATTGGAAAAGAAGAAGTTAGTGGAAATCCACAACCAAAAAACAAATAGCAATTTTACGGTAGGGGATATTTTTCTAGGTAGAATCAAAAAATTGATGCCTGGTTTAAATGCTGCTTTCGTAGATATTGGATACAAAAAAGATGCATTTTTGCATTACACTGACTTAGGTCCACAACTCCGTTCTCTTAATAAGTTTACGAATAACAGTGTCTCTAAAAGTCAACAAAATCATCTTTTAGAGAACTTTACGTTTGAGCCAGAAATTATTAAGACAGGTAAAATTGGGCAGGTTTTAAATAGGAAACATCCTATTTTAGTGCAAATCTTGAAAGAGCCTATTTCGACTAAAGGACCTCGATTAAGTTGTGAAATTACTATTCCTGGACGTTATTTGGTCTTGACACCATTCTCTAATGTAGTTTCTGTTTCAAAGAAAATTGGAAATGCTGAAGAGCGTAAACGATTAAAAAGGCTAACGGAAAGTATTAGACCGAAGAATTTTGGTTTAATTGTGAGAACAGCTGCTGATGGTAAGCGAGTAGCGGACTTGCATGAAGAGTTACTTATTTTGTTGGAGAAATGGCAACAGATGTACGAGCAACTCAATAATGCTAGAGCTCCGAAAAAAATACTTAGTGAATTAGATAAGACGTCAAGTATCTTACGTGATATTTTGACCGATTCGTTTAATCGAATTATTGTCAATGATAAAGAACTGTATAATAATATTCGAAGCTATTTGATGCAAATTGCACCAGAGCAAGTCAAAATAGTCGAACATTATGCAGGAAATAAACCTGTATTTGACCAATATGGCGTTACGCGGCAAATAAAAGCCTCTTTTGGAAAGACGGCAACGATGTCAAGTGGCGCATATTTAGTGATTGAACATACGGAAGCGATGCATGTCGTTGATGTGAATAGCGGTCATAAAGTACACAGTAATGATCAGGAAGCAAATACGCTTTCTGTAAACATGGAGTCTGCTGAAGAGATTGCTCGACAATTGCGTTTGCGTGATATTGGAGGTATTATCATTGTGGATTTCATTGACATGAGAAACAATGAAAATCGCCGTCAGTTGTTTGCTGCGATGAGAGAATTTATGAAAAAGGATAGAGCACAACACACGATTCTACCTTTGAGTAAGTTTGGTCTAATGCAGATCACAAGACAACGTGCTAGACCTGAAATCAATATTACTACGGCTGAAAAATGTCCAACTTGTAATGGTTCGGGTACGGTAAATGCAACTATTTTATTAACGGACGAGGTTGAAAGGGATTTAGCATTTATTATCAAATCGCAGCCAAAAGCGAAGTTGAATATTATTATGCATCCATATTTATACGCTTATTTCAAACAGAATTGGAAGCAGATTAAATGGATTAAAAACTATCGCAAGTGGATTAAAATTGGTGTTGATAATGATTATCACTTAACTGAGTATCGGTTCTTTGATGAACATAATGATGAAATTCGTTTGAATTAGGAATTTGAGATTGAGTTATTTCAAGTATTAAAATGAAAAAAGTTGCTTTGATTTCAAATCAAAGCAACTTTTTTCATTTTAAACCGAACAAAATAAATATATATGCGTAAAGATTAATATGATTTAGTAAGGCTCAAATCTTATACAAAACATGGTTAAACTTAATTACTCTCGTCAACGACCTCCACGTCATTTATCGCTGTACTCACAAGCGGTCTTACTCTGTAGTGGTATTTACTCAACACTGGGTTGGATTTTTGTGGGTTTTGGAATGATCCTCTTCTGGGTTTTTACTTACAATTCTACTGCGATGCTTTGGCTTTCGCCTAATGTAGATTGGGAAAACGGTCAAGGAATCATTATTAAAATTGAAAATACAAACGCATCGGAAAAAGAAGAAAATATTTATAGTTTAACATATAATTACTTCGCTAACGGGCAAAAATATACAGGAAAAGGCTATATGATTGATGATGACTTGATGGAAGGAGACGAAGTTGCTATCCAATTTAATCCAAAAAATGTCCTTCATTCTAGATTGACAAATGGTCGACAAAAGATGTTTAGTACATGGGCTATTTTTGCTGTAATCTTCCCATTAATAGGTTTAGGGATGCTATTTTATGGTATCAAAGCCAATTACAAGGCATTGAAATTAATTAAAATAGGTCACTTTTCAACAGGGCAAGTGCTTTCTAAAGAACCAACTGGTGGAAATGTTTCAATCAATGAGATCAATTATCCTATTTACAAATATGAATTTCAGTTTCTTGTAAAAGGAAGTGCTCGTATTGCTAAATGTCAAACCTATAAAGCACATTTAGTAGAGGATGAAGTGGAAGAGTTTATTTTATACGACTATGTTGAACCAAATATAAATGCAGTCTATGACGCTATCACTAACGCTCCAGAACTTGATAGTTTAGGTCAAATTAAACAAGTTTCATTCAAAAAGTATTACCTACTTATTGCACCTATTTTAACATTATTGATTCATATTCCTTGGGCGTATTTCGTGCTGACTTAATAAAGACTAATGCTGAAGCTAGCCCTGTCTGTCTTCTCTGTGCCTCAAAATAAAAAATTTATAGTAGTATGATTTTTTATTTATTACACTAATTCTACCTTATTTTTTTGATATTTCCATCTTTTCGCTCATTAATTTTTTAACCTCTGTTTCTCCTTGTTTTTTAAATTCTTCAAAAAGCTGCGGTACTTGATTTAGATTTTTACGCTCTCGTGTATTCTCATTTATTGTCAAAATGGTCTTTTGCAATTTTACCAACCCAATAATTCCGATGGTTGACTTGACTTTATGTGCCTCAAAATGAACTCGATGCCAATCATTTTTTTCTACAGCAACTTCCATTTTTCGAGTAGAATCAGGCAATTGCTTTAAGAAAATATCGATCATTTCTACCATAGCTTTTTTATTACCATTCATTACCTTGTGCAGGTGCTTTAGATAGTTTTCTTTTTCTTTAGATTTCTTGGGTTTAGGATGCGGATAAAAAGCAAGTAATGATTGTATATTATCCCTTTCAGCAAAGATATTATGTAATTCTTTGAATAATGTATCAGGTGAGAATGGCTTATTAATATACGCTTCTACTCCAATCTGTTGTGCTTTCTTTTGTTCAGAAATAGTTGCGCCTGCTGTAACTACAATAACAGGCGTTTTATAATTAATCGCATTTTTATCATTCCTCAATTGTTCTATAAAGTCAATACCGCTGCCTTCTGGTAGTTTGACATCAGAAAGAATACAATCGTATGTTTTCTGATTTAATAGTTCTGCTGCTTCAACAAGGTTTTCTGCTGCATCAAACTTCTTTAGTTTAGAAGAAAGCATATTTTTGACATACAGAATATTAGCATGATTGTCTTCTATATATAGAATTTCTTTACTTTTCAAGGTTTTTTCTATGGAAAAAATATGCTGTGAAATATGTTTTTTTACAACTGCTTCGCTTGGGATTTTAAATGGAATAAGCACCGTAAAACTAGTTCCTTTATCCAGTTTACTAGAAATACTAATCTGCCCATCCATTTTATCTACTAGTTGTTTAACGATATTCAAACCAGAACCTAGTCCAACATAAACCTCCTTTTGGTTACCATGAAGTCGAGTAAATGTCTCAAAGAGGTTTGGTAGTTCCTCTTCTCTAATACCGATTCCTGTATCCGTTATTTTGATTTCAAGAGAAACGCTTTTCTTTCTTTTAATAATAACCTTCGCACTTAATTCTACTTTTCCTTGATGAGTAAACTTTATAGCATTAGTTAATAAATTAATGAGTATTTGATGAATGCGAGCATCATCACCATTTAGGTATTTAGGCAATTGATTAGATACATTAAAAGTCAATTCTAATTGCTTTTGCTTGGCTTTAAACCAAACAATACTATACAGTTCGGTAAATAATTTTTCTGTTGAAAATGGCTGTATTTGCAGATCAATCGCTTTTTGATTGATAGACGATAGCTCTAACAAGTCATTTATCATCAAAATTAAATTATCTGCTGCCGTTTTCGTTACATCAAGGAAGTGTTGTTGTTTGTAGTCTAGCGTGGTGTTTTGTAGCAAGTAAGTCATTCCAACAATGGCATTCAATGGCGTCCTTAACTCATGGCTAATATTAGCTAGTAGCTTTTCTTTTATAAATCCAGCGTCTATTGAAGATATATTATTTTGCTGTTTTTGGATAATGCTTTGAAGATTAGAAATAGTGTTTTTATATTCTTCTATTTGCTTATTATGGACTTGTCTTACGATCAAAGCTTCCTCTTCTGCTTTAGAAGTAAGAGGACGAAGGGTTTCTTTATCTCTTGATTTTAATTCTTCTGTCGTTATTACTTGGGTTAGTTTTTTTAAGTTAGCGTTCACGGTTTTATTTATTTCTTAACCTTTAAGCATTAGGCTTAGAGGTATTCTAATGATGAATTTAATACAATTACTTCAATTGTATTAAACTACAAAGAAGCTCTTGGCTTATCAGTTAAGGTCTCTTATCATTAGTGCAGTTGGTTTATTCTTATTTTTTGTACGTTCCTTAGAGTACAAATATAAAAAAAAAAAATACTAGTCTTTATCTCTTGTATTTAATTAGCGATCTTATAGAAACTCCTAAAGACTTATCTTCAGTTCTTGACCACGTAAAATAGTATTATCAGTTAATTTATTCCATTTTCTAATCTGCCCAACCGTTACGCCATAGTTTACAGAAATACGATAGAGTGTTTCACCTTTTTCAACGATATGATAACCATCTCGTTTTACTTTTGGAACTATTTCTTCTTCCTTATTATCCATTTCAAACTCAGGGACAGGCGCACTATCTTCAAGTTCATTTTTGTTACGCAACGAAATTAAATTCATTAACTCCTTGAAATTAGACTCTAGAGGGGCTTGATTAATAACAGGCTTTTCTTGATTTCCAAAAGCATTGCTATGAGGCAATATTTCGGGCTTATTTTCATTTTGTTTCAATACATCTGATATGGTCTCTTGTTGTTTATTTCTTGTGTCAAACTCTGAAAGACTTTGCATTATTGGTTGAGCAGCCTGGTTTTCAGTTGCAACTTCGTTGCTCGATGCGTTGTCAGGATTAGTATGACCTGGTGTTGGAATAACATAATTCATATCAAATTCTGCTGTATTTACATATGAAAGCACCTCTTCTTCTTGCTCATTTTTTTCTTTTATTGGCTTTGTAGGAGGTAATCTTTCTTCTTTAACCTTTCCAACGGTAGTTAAAATTGGTCCTGAAGGAGCTTCGATTATTACTTCTTTCGGCTTAGCAGGTATTGTTTTTGCTTTTGAATGCGCAGCAATTATTGCATATTTAGGCTTTGTTGGCGGTCTTTCTCCTTGAAATCTAGGACGAACAGGAGCTGATTCTACCAAATAAATACGTTCTCCACTTGCAATTTTATCACTATAACTAACATGATTTAACTTAGAAAGTGACTTTAATTTAATTCCATAAACCTGAGCCACATCATAAAGTGTTTCACCTGTTCGTAAAACATGAAATTCTTCATTTATTTTTGAACGTTTGCGCTTTGCTTCAACAAAGACGTATTGATTATCAATAAACATACTTCCTTCTTGAAGGTCATTATATTTTAATATTTTATTATATGGAACACCTAATTCTGTTGCTATACTTAATGGTGTATCATCATTTTTAGCGACAACAGCTTTTAAACCATTTATAGAGTAAACTTCTCTTTGAGTATTTTTATGAACAATCTTTGAATCTTGAACTTCATCAAATTCGACTAGCATAAATTGTTCTATTACTCTAACCATTTGGTCTTCTGACTTCCTAGTAAAACCAATTTCAATCAATTTTCTGACCCAATGCTTATAATTGTCATCATCATATGATACTAAAGGGGCAATTTGATTGTGGTTTGCCACAACATTTGTGAATTCTAGAAAAGACTCTTCTGGCTTGCTATAAACTCGAAAACAGGATGGGCGTTTCACCTTCTCTCCACGTTCCCACTTATAAAACAACTCTCCATCCCATGCATCATCACAATGAAGGTTAAAGTGATTGTTAGCTTGAAGTGCCAATTGACTATTGCCAAAAGAAGAAATCAATATTCCTTGAGCTAGGATAACACTAGCAGGAATACCCGTTCTTTGCATTTCTGTAACGGCGACTGCACCGAATCGGTTCACGTAGTCTTGTACTGTATTTTGTGCAAAAACGAATATCGTTAATGTTGTAAATAATATGATTAATGTTATTTGCTTGCGCATTTTGCTTCTAATTCTGATAAGGAGTACAACACGTTTGCTATGCTCATTATCTTTTTTGAATAATTAATTCCTGTCCAATCTCTAGTGTGTTTGTTTTTAGGTTATTCCACTTTTGTATATTTTCAACTGAAATATTATGTTTTTTTGAAATACCAAAAAGTGTCTCACCTTTTTTTACAATATACTTAGGATACTTAGTTTTTATTTTTTTATCTGTTTTTTTGCTTACTTCTACGATTTTAGATTTAGTATTTTTGATACTCGAATCAAGTGTCTTTTTAGGCTTTTTTTGACTCGAAGCGATCTTTCTTTTTAGTTTTGGCGTACTTTTTCTTTTTGTCTTTAAATTAATGCGTTGCCCATCTTGAGGTTCTTGCCTAGCAGTCATCATATTCCTTTTACAAAGCTCATCTAGTTTTATTCCATAGCGTTGAGCTATGTCATGCATAGACTCTTGATATACGACGTGATACGCTTTTTTGCCTCGATACGATTTCCTTTTAGGTTGAAGATAGATAAAATTACCTTCTGTCAATTTTGAGTTAACTTCTAATTCATTATAATTCAGTAGTTTAGATAGTTCTATTTTATGTTCTTTCGCTAGTTTTTTTGGTGTGTCGCCTTTTTTTACTGAAATAGCTCTTATATCATTGCTGAAAAATACCTTAGATTGTTTCGTAGATGAAGTAGGCGTTTTGGAATCTATGCTAGGTTTTTTGTCTTTCCTAGAATGTTCTTTTTGTGTTTTATCAGCTTTTGTAATCACTTCGATTTCCTTCGAGTCGTTCTGCTTTTCCGTTTCCTTCTTTTTAGGCTTTGAAAATTTGTCATCACTTTCTATGTCCGATAATTTCCAAGAATCATATTGATGCAATTTATTTGCTTCTATGACTTCCATCAATAGTTTTGGATATTTTGGATTAGTAGCATAACCTGCTTTTTTTAAGCCCTTTGCCCAACTCTTGTAATCTGTGCTTTTGTAATCAAAAAGAAACCCATATCGACTTTTCTTGCTAGGATTCATCAAAAACGCTGAATGTGCTTTAAAAGATTCTTCAGGATTAGCGTATGCCCTAAAACAAGATTTGATCTTTACGCCGATTTTATTTCTATCATCATCTTTTTTGTGAAAAGTTTTGCCTTTCCAGCTGCCACCGCATTTGATGCCAAAATGATTATTTGCTTTTGTTGCCAATTGACTTGTTCCCGCACCAGATTCTAAAATAGCTTGTGCTAGTTTGATACTTGCAGGAATACCTGTACGATGCATTTCTGCTACAGCGATATTCCTGAATTTTTTCACATATACTTCATTAGCAACTAGTGACTCACTATTACTAAATGCAATATTTACGGTTACTAAAACTAAAACAAAAACCAATATAACTTTAATTCCTTTGAGCATATTTTTGATTTTGATACTTAGCATTTCAATAATCAACGATAAACGTACAATTAATGCTACCAAATTATTTAAACATTTTTTGGATTCAAAAAGAATAACGGTTCTTACTAATTCACAACAAACGATATGCCAAGTAGAGACTATAACTTATTGTAAAACAGATAGATATGACGATTTTGAGCGTCATTTTATTATGTTTTAAGTAAATAAAGGCTAAAAACAGAAAAGTGATTTTTAACAAAGGTCAGATAGTTGAGTGAAAGACCTTGTTAGTTAACTACTAGTAAAATATATGTTTTAGTATATGTTTTCCCCTAATATGAATATAGCAAAAAATAATGCTATTTGATTTTTTAAATAAAAATATGTTCTTATTAGTATTTTTATACAATTGAAAATAATTATATGCAAAATGTGTAATTTTAGAACAAAAACAATGTCACGTTTTTGAAAATCCTTCTAAATAATATTTTTAAATAATTGTTGAAAACTTCTTATAAAAAATAATAGTTGCTGCAAAGTAAACGAATAATTTGAAATTCCATTCAATTGATGACACACCAAAATTATTGCGCTTCACATCTTTCTAAGTAACATTGAATAACTTTAAAACTTAGAAATGATGAATTCTAGAAAACGTACACCTCGGCAATCGAGCGGAATGAACATGAGTTCAACGGCTGATATTTCCTTTCTACTCTTGATTTTTTTTTTAGTAACGACCACGATTTTTCAAGATTCGGGTATTTCTGTGAAATTGCCGCCATGGCAACCAGATAGTGATGAAATAGGCTGTGGAGGAATTCGTAGTCGAAACCTTTTTAGAGTAGTCGTCAATTCTAATAATCAACTACTTGTAGGGAATGAAATTGCGGATATTAGGAATTTAAAACGGGACGTAAAAGAATTCATTCTTAATCCTAACAAAAGGGATGGTTTAGCAAGAAGTCCTAAGTATGCTATTATTTTTTTGCAAAATGATAGAGGAACAAATTACGAAACTTACTTCACTGTTTACAATGAAATAAGGGCAGCTTATTACGAAATCTGGAATGAGGCAGCACTTGAAAAATTTGATTTTAAGTATAAGCATTTAGATAATGAACGTCAAAGAGAAGTTAAGAATGAATATCCTTTTGCATTTTTTGAAGCTGAACTTTCTGATTTTTTAGCAAAAGTTCAATAATAAAACACCCAAAAAAACGCCTTTTGTCTAATATTTAGCGGTATTCAACCTGAAAATCGTGCCCTTTCTTCGATTATCTAAACTTTTTTTCATTTTTTATCGTATTATAATTGACGATGTAAGGTTTTAAAAACAAACCTTTTGAAATCAGATATTATCTTATACAAGCAAAACGTTTTATTATTATTTTATAAAAAGTACTAGATAGCCAATAGTTAAAGTTATTTTAAAATTATACAAACATTTTATTTGGTTAACATTCCTAAGAATAAAATATTTATTTTTGCACGGAATTTAAAGAAACGTTTTTGTTTTAATTAAACTAAATATAGATTATGACAACAATAAGTAAAAAGACAAGATATAATGATGAAGAATTACAAGAGTTCAAAGAAATTATCGAAGTGAAATTAGCAAAAGCTAGAGAAGAGCTTACGCTATATAAAGGTCAATTAGCAGAGAGAGCAGAAAATCAAGATTCTAAACTAAAAGGATTAGATGATGGTTTAGGTACTGCTGAAACGGAAAGAATAAGTTTACTTGCGACTAGACAAGAGAAATATATAAAGCATTTAGAAAACGCTTTAATTCGTATTCAGAATAAAATATATGGTGTTTGTCGAGAGACTGGTAAGTTGATACCTAAAGAAAGGTTGAAAGTAGTTCCTCATGCCACATTGAGTGTTGATGCAAAGAACTCAAGAAAACGTAGAGGAAGATAAGTTTAGGGCTGTAAATAACTTATAATCAATAAATTGTAAATTAGAAAGGCTTTCAGATATTTATCTGAAAGCCTTTTCTGTCTTTAATGCAAAGTAATTTGAAATCGATTAAAACCTTTATTGCGATAATAATTTCAACGATTTACGATTACAAATCACTTGCAATCGTAAATATATTAAAGGCTATTTATTAGTACATAAACTAAACCGCCAGACAAAAAGCCAATAGCAGCCAACCAAGTAATATTTTTAAAATACCAGATAAAGTCGATTTTTTCCATACCCATCGCAGCAACTCCCGCAGCTGAACCGATGATTAGCATACTTCCTCCAGTTCCCGCAGCATAAGCGATAAAGTGCCATAATGAAGCATCTGTAGGTTCTGTGTACATTCCCATTGACGCAGCAACTAACGGCACATTGTCAATAATTGCAGAAAGAACACCTAATAGCATGACTACAATATCTTGATTGGGAACAGCAGCTTGAAGGCTTTCCGCTAAAGACATCAATAAGCCTGTACCGTGTTCACCAACAGCATTACCACTAACGTCAATACTTTCTAGTGCAGCAACTGCTACTAAGATACCTAGGAAAAATAATATACTAGACATTTCGATACGAGAAAGCGCATGATGAGCCGTGTACATCTCTTTTTTATCAAAAGTTTCGTCTCTGTGAATCAATTCTGATACTAACCAAACCACTCCTAAAGCCAACATAATTCCTACATATGGAGGTAAGTGAGTCAATGATTTGAAGATTGGAACAAATATTAAACCACCTAAACCAACTGCTAGAATAGTTTTACTACCCATCACTAGTTCATTTTGCTTAGCTTTATCTACATCATAATCAGGAGGTGTAATATTGCCTTGAAAAGCTTTCATTTTACTTGCAATAAAGAGTGGAACGAGTATACAAACAATAGAAGGTAATACTAGGTTTTCTATTAATCCTCCTGTTGTTACCTTTTTACCAATCCAAAGCATAGTTGTCGTTACGTCGCCAATAGGTGACCATGCACCACCAGCATTTGCAGCAATAACAGCCATACTAATAAACCAAATTCTTTCTTCTTTTTGTGGAACTAGACGACGAAGTAATGATACTAATACAATGGTAGCAGCAAGATTATCTAAAGTCGCAGATAAGAAAAATGCTAGAATACAAATAATCCATAGCATCGAAGATTTCTTTGTTGTCTTAATCCTATTTGTGATAACAGAAAAACCTTTATGTAAATCTATTAATTCGACAATAGTCATTGCACCAACTAAGAAAAATAAAATTTCGGCTACTTTTCCGATATGGTGAAGCAAAACACTGTCTTGACTTGCTATAATATGTTCAGTATTAACTACAGGCAAATGTCCTAAAGAAACCATTGCCCAACAGATCGCACCCATTATTAGAGCAGGAACGGTTTTGTCAATCTTGAGAGGATGTTCAAAAACAATGGCAATGTAGCCAATGATAAAGCAGAGTACTGCACCAATTAAAAACATAGAATAGAATTTTCAAAAAAGGAAGAAGCTTTTAAAAAACTACTCCTCCTGGTTGATTAAATTAGTTAAGAATATCTTAAAACAAAGGTAAAAATAGAATTATTTCATTGGAATAATAATTCAAAAGTATGATTTTACAGTTAAATAGCCCATTAAGTCCCATTTTAACAGAATTTAAGTTACAAACCTTTCGACAGAAGGATAATAGAAGCACCTTAATAGCGACTTACCTTTATCAATAACACCGTTATTTTTATTGTAAAAACATAATTAACTGATAGTCAGTTAATTACAGCGTGAAGTATTATTTGGCAAAACATAATTTGGTGTTTGTCTATAATACTTGCGTTTATCCGTAGATAATTCCTTCTTTGTACCTGCAATCAAAATAAAAAAAGTGCTTAAAAAATAGCCAACTATTAAAACGCTAAATATAAAATGAGAAACTTAAAGTTTTTATCCTTTTTCCTAGTTTTTATTTTAGGTCAATCTTCTTACTCTGTCGCCAATGCATTAAATCCACAGCCATTTAATATCACCGCAGCGGACTCTGTCATCATCCCTTTTGAAATTTACAAAGGATTGATATTTATAGAAGCAGAGATAGATGGTCAACGAGGTCAATTTATGTTAGATACTGGTTCGCCTACTATTCTGTTAAATAGCTACCGTTTTTCTAATTTGACAAAAAGTAAATATACAGTCACTGGTGTTAATGGAGAAATTAAAGATATTCAGTCAAAATTTGTCAAATCATTAAAAGTCAAAGAGGTAGAATGGAATCGCTTTGAAGCGGTCGCTTTTGATATGATTCATTTAGAACAGTCATGCAGAAGACAATTACTTGGGCTATTAGGTTATAGTGCTTTCAAAAATTTCGAATTGATGATTGATTATCAATCGAAAGAGTTGACATTGTTTAAATTAGATAAACGAGGAAATCGTTTACAAAAAAGTAATGCGAAGCCGTTAAAGACTGCTTCGTTTAAAATGTCAAAGCATTTACCTGTATTAGATGTAATGGTTGATAATATCATGTTGAAACTAGGTATTGATACGGGTGCTGAAATTAACTTATTGCATAAAAAATGGGAAAGAAAGCTCTATAATCATTTCTTAACTCACGAAGAAGTGCAATTAGGCGGCGCTAGTAAGAAACAAAAAATAAGTTTCAAATTAGATTTTGACGAAATGGAGATCAGTAATCAACGGTTTATAAGGATGAAAACCTTAATTATAGATTTATCGCACTTGATGAATAGCTATCATATAAAAGTAGATGGATTACTGGGATATGAGTTTTTATCAAAAAGTGTGATTTCTATTAATTTCAAAAAGAGGGAATTGTACTTTTGGAAATTTATACAGAATAATGAAGACTCGAAAGACAAAGTAAAAGTAAAGAAGCAACAATCAGAAGCTTAATCAATTAGTTAGCAGTATTTCAGTAGCATTAGCAGATGTATATAAGTTATGTTAATATTAAAAAGGAGATGTTGAGACATCTCCTTTTTATTTTAAGCAACAATTAAATACTTGCTCAATTCCTAAAATACTATGTTTCATTACTATATCTCGTGAATGAAAATTATTTTTTCATAAAGTTCTATAAAGGTAAGAAATCACTATTTCTACCATAAATATATATAATAAGCCCTATGAATAGAAAAAATGAAACGACAGAGTAGATAAAAAGTCTTTTACCTTTCGTTGGTTTTCTGTTGTCTTCTGCTGTACTTATTGTTGTCATTGTATTATAATTTAATAGACTATATTGCTTGTAACCAGATTGATAAGAATAGAGTCTTATGATTAATTATTTGATTTGAAAATTGGTAATTATTATTCATACAAACTTTCACACCACAAAGAAACTACATTAACCAAAAAAATCAAAGAAAAAGATGTTTTTATCCTGAATTGAGACATATTGTAGAAACAATCTATATAAGGAAACTATATTTAGTTATGGAACTTGTTTAAAAAATCATTGATAATTCGTATATTAACTTCAAAATAAAATAGAAAAAATTATTCCCAAAGCATAAATGAACTAGAAAGTACTTAGTATGAAGGAAGAAATACAACATAGAATAGATGAATTAATGAAAGGGAAATCGAATGATTTTAAAGTCATTGAATTTGCTATTGATTTTCAGGTTGTACAGGAATACCTTAAGTTGATAGCTTCAAGCACAGAAGAACTATCGCCTCAATCATTAGAAGAAAAAGCAAATCATTTACAAGGTTTAGATATAAGTGAACAAAAAGAATTGTTAACATATTTAGCTCGTTCGGGTTCAGTTCCTTCTTATCGAACGTTAGAATTATTTATGGAAAATGAAGAGAAGGAGGAAATGAAAAAATGGGCAGTAGTTGCTTTACAACATTGTCGCTTGCGTTTAGAAAATGATTTATTGGATGAATCTGTCGGATTTATTGCAACGGGCTTAGGAGGCAAAGGATCAAAAATTAGATATTATTTTGTTTTAGAATCAAAAGAACCGCTTCGGAAAGTTATTTTAGATGAAGTGATTTATCAATATAAAAACATAGCACCGACTTATCATGCTGAAATCGAGGAAGTTGAACAGTTCGAGGATTTTATTTCAATTAAAATTCTATGTCCGATCAATGCTCAATTAAGTGATTTGATAGAAGAAGGACTTGCAAAACTTCCATTTTTAGTAGATAACTTTGTGGCAACTAATGTTGTTCGTCCTACTTTAGAAAAAATAAAAGAGTGGCTGAATAAAAAAAATGATGAAGAATAAAATATTTTTTTAAATTAAAAATAATTATATTTAAAGCTAATTATCAATATTTAATACTCGTTATTTTATTAAATATTCCGTTTTAAAGCCAAACAAAGAACCAAAATCTAATCACACTAGGATAGTGTATTGAATAGTATAGAACAGCTATTTTATCTACTATCTTATAATCAAAAGCAACCATGATTGTCAACTGGCAAAAAGAAAAATTGGCTGAGCGTGTAGGAGAACGAATTCTCGAAATAATAGAAAACAACTTTGGCGGCAACAAATCAAAGTTTGGAAAACTCCTTGGTATAGACAATAGTGGTGTCAATAAAATAGTCACTGGAAAGAGAAGTGGATTATCTTTTTATCAACTTTATCAGTTGTATCAACATTGCGATCAGGACTTAAATGAGTTGATACTAGGTAAAACCGAAGAAGAGGGTGATAAAACCGAAGAAGATTTCAGCGAATTGGCTAAACGGGAAATAGAGCATTCTCATAAAGAAATAGAATACTTACAACAGATTATTCGAGATAAAGAGGAACTGCTCGCAACTAAGGATATGGTGATAGATTATTTGAAAGTTAGGGTAACTAATCTTGTAGAAGAGTTGTAGGAGGTCTAATAAAATACGATCTAAGGCATCAAAAAAGCGTTGTAGGAAATATATTTCCTACAACGCTTTTTTGATGCCTCAAGCTTCTATTGGCAGTTTACATATATAGATTAC